>JBLHHE010000008.1:0-14563 GCA_047616465.1 Alphaproteobacteria bacterium | reverse complement strand
TCGAATAGAACCCTGAATGAAGTTTCCAGGACATCCGTATCGGGACGCGACGCGGTTTGCACTGGCGACGCCTGTACGGGGCCGGTCGGCGATGGTGTCAGCGCGCGGGTAGACGGCGGCTCCGCAGTGATCTCGGGCGCCGGGGGCGTCGTGGGCTCGGGCTCTGGTGTGGGCGTGGCCTCGGGGGGCGGCGCGATGGCGACTTTAACGTCTTCCGTTGGAGCGGCTATTGGTGCTGGCGCGACAGCCGCCGGTGCCGGAATGGGGAGTGGTGGCGTCGCTATCTGTGGCTCAGGCGGCGCCGGTTCCGCCACCGGTATATCGACAGTGACGGGCGTGATGGGAGCCGGCGCGACCGGGGCTGGCGCCTGTACGACGACTACTGGCGCAGGCGCGACCGTTGGACGCGGCGGGGCTAATACCTGACGCCGCGTCGCGGCAGGCGGCGTCAAGGTTAGGTTTCGATTGAGCAACGGGCCGGTCAGTCTCGAGACCGGCGGTGTGAGAGGCGGGAACAGGACCGGCGGTCTGACAACCACGTCGTTGGGCAAATATTGTCCGGCCACCGTGGCTGGCAGTCCCAGCCCTTCGAGCACGCTCATGTCGATGGTGACATTGGGATCGCGCGATCGGTAACCGCTTTGCGCGAAGGCCTCGGGTGTCGGCGCCACGAATATCAGAGCTAGCGCGAGCACTGCGCCATAGGCGTATGCCCGAGAAATAGTATCTGTCCGCGGTGTCGTTTTTTGCTTGGACGGAAAGTAGCGGATCATGTCCCCCCGGTGTCCCGGTATCGTTCTTAAAACAGTGGGCGCTTTAATACCCGCACCGCCGACAGTGGTAAACCCAGCTGACCGAACGCTGCACCATAACCTAGGCGTTGCTCCAGGAACAACCGATTCGACCGTTTCGTCATTCGTTAGTCTTGTGTCGCCGACGTTCCAGGATCGGCGGCGCGTAGGCAGCCAAGCAATCTTTCGTGCAGCTCACCGTTCGCGGCAACCACATCGCCGGCGGTCATCATGGTGTCGCGACCCTCTATATCGGTGATGAAGCCACCGGCTTCACGGACCATTAGAATGCCCGCGGCGATATCTTGCGGCGGTAGGCCAAAGTGCCAATAACCATCGAAGCGCCCGGCCGCGAGATAGGCGAGATCAAGCGCTGGCGCGCCAAAGTGACGAATGCCACCGGCGTCGGCCATGACCGCGGCCAGCGTTGCGAGGTAGCGCGGATGATCGCCCTGGGCGACGACGGGCATCCCTGTCGCGACGACACAATCGTTCAGATGTTGGCGCGCCGATACGCGCAGGCGGGTGTCGTTTAGGTAAGCGCCGGTGTTTCGCACCGCCCAGAACAGCTCTTCGCTCAGGGGGTCGTAGACGATGCTGTCCACGAGGTTATCATTCTCCAAATGCGCGATCGATATTGCGAAATGGGGTTGTCCGTGCAGGTAATTTACCGCCCCGTCGAGGGTGCTGACGACCCAACGGTGGCTCGGCCCCGGCTGTTCGTCTGACGGTGCTGGTTCGCCGTAATAGCCGAATTTAGGCCGTGCCTTGCTCAGTTCGTAGCGCAGGGTTTCGGAGGCTTTGCGTGTGGCCGCGGCGACGAAATCGCCCGAACCTTTCCGCGAAACCTGCAGTTGCTGCACTTCGCCGAAATCGCGGGCCAAAACCCGGCCGGCGCGCCGGGCGGCGCGGTCCATTACATTGATGATCGGAGAACGCATTGCTGGTCTTTACTCGTCGGTTCGTTGCCCGCGGCTTCGTAACGCGTGGGCCAGGGAAGGCTGTTAGTCCTTGGCGCGCTCGACGTAAGACGCGTCCTCAGTCGACACAACGATACGTGTGCCGGCCTCGATGTGGGGCGGCACGAGCACTTTCATACCGTTTTCCAGAACCGCTGGTTTGTACGACGAAGACGCCGTTTGACCTTTTACCACCGCGTCGGCTTCAGCTACGACAAGCGTGACCCGCTCCGGCAGGGCAAGGCCGATCGGCGAGTCCTCGTAAGACTCGATCGTGACGATCATGCCGTCCTGGAGGTATTGGCTTTGTTCCGGGCCCAAGATGCTGCTGTCCAGGGTCACCTGTTCATACGTTTCCTGGTCCATGAAGGTGAACTGGCCGCCGTCGCTGAACAAAAATTGATACTCAGTTTGGTCCAACCGCACCCGTTCAACGGTTGCCGCCGAGCGAAAACGTTCGTTGAGTTTGGTACCATCGCGCACTTCGCGCAGTTCAACCTGCAGATAAGCGCCACCTTTGCCCGGTTTAACGTGCTGAATCTTAATCGCGCGCCAAAGTCGATTTTGGTGCTCGATGACATTTCCGGGACGGATTTCATTACCGTCGATCTTCATAACTTCGTGCCTATACGAGGAGGATTGCGGCGTTGCTCTAGCAGTTGGCCGGGGCCAACGCAACGGCAGCGGTCAATCGGCCGGCCGCGCCGCGGCCGTTGCTCGGGTGAATTCGACGATCGCAGCGCCCGGACCCTTCGGGTGGCTCCATACACCAGCCGATACGGCAAGGAAGTCCGCGCCCGCGGCAATCAGGGTGGCGCAGTTCTCGGTGGTAATGCCGCCGATGGCGACGCACGGTATATTCATAACGTCGCTCCACCACTGCAACAGGTCGGGGCGCGCCGACGATTTGGGCGATTTGGTGGTGGTGGGGTAGAACGCCCCGAACGCCACATAGTCCGCGCCCGCCTCGGCGGCCGCCATGGCCAGATGGCGTGAATCGTGACAGGTGACACCGACGATCGCGCCCTCGCCGACGGTCGCGCGCGCTTGCTTATAAGCTGCGTCCTGTTGGCCTATATGGACGCCGTCACAGCCGAGCTCGGCTGCCAGGTCGGGTCGGTCGTTCATGATGACGGCCACATTGCGGGCCTGGGCCACCGGTATCAGAGCCTCGCCCGCCCGCCGAATGGCGGCGTCGGGGGCCGGCGTGTCATCGGGATTTTTAAGGCGTAGTTGCAGGCACGCGACATCGCCGGCGTCGAGCGCTTCGGCCAGTGCACCGGCAAATGTCACCAACCCATCGCCGTCGAGGTTCGGCGGCGTAATCAGGTAGAGACGACAGGACGTGTTGGAGGGGCTCGGTGACTTGGCCAAGGAGAGTTTCTCAGAATTTGCCCTGATAAATACGCACGACATCGTCGAGCAACTTCAGGGCGTCCTCGCGTGAGCGCTGGAAGCTGTTGCGTCCGATGATCGACCCCGACGCGCCGCCATCGCGAAGCTGGCGAATCTCGGCATAAATATCTTCGGTGCCCTTTGCCGCGCCGCCGGAAAACACCACCAGACGCCGCCCGTTGAACGCCGACTGCAAGACATGGGCGATACGGGCGCGCAGGGTCGAGACATCGATGTTCTGTGCCTCATAGACCTTTTTGGCTTCGGCCAATTCGATGAAATCGGTCGGCGGTTTCACCTTGATGATGTGGGCACCCAACTGTGCCGCCATGTGGGCGGCGTAGGCGGTCACGTCGATGGCCGTTTCGCCTTCCTTGGACAAGTTGCCGCCGCGCGGATAGGACCAGATGACCACCGCCAGCCCGCATGATTTTGCCTCCTCGGCAATCTCGCGGATTTCCTCGATCATCTCGAACTGATCGTCCGAGCCGGGATACATGGTGAATCCGACCGCCGCGCAACCCAACCGCAAGGCGTCGCCAACCGAGGCGGTAATCGCCTGGTCCTTGCTGGTGGCGTGGGAGTTCGCGCTGTTGAGTTTCAAGATCATCGGCACCGAACCGGCGAAGGTATCGGCGCCGGCTTCCAGTTGGCCGAGGGGGGCGGCGTAGGCGTTCAGGCCGGCATCGACCGCCAGCTTGAAGAAATAATGCGGGTCGTAGGCCGGCGGGTTTGGCGCGAAACTGCGCGCCGGTCCGTGCTCCCACCCCTGGTCGACCGGCAGGATCACCATTTTGCCGGTGCCCGCCAGTTTTCCCGTCATCAGAATGCGGGCCAGATTGGTTTTACTGCCGGGGTTGTCGGCCTCGTAGCAAGACAGAATCTTGCGGACCTTTTGGGTGACTTTCATGGTTTCGATCCCGTGCTTTGAACAGGTTGATAACGCCGCGCGGAGCCAGGTCGCACTCGGCAATCTGACTTAACCGACACGCCCTCTTTTTGCAAATGTTAGGCGTTGTTTTCCGTCTATTCCGACAATTTTTCGGCCAGCCAGTCGCGGCAGGCCGACAACGCTTTGCCGCACTGGTCGAGATCGAGGGCGGTTTCGTAATCGATGGCGACGATTGCGCATCCCGACTGGGCGGCGATGTCTTGGATCTTGATACGCACATCGTCTGGCCCGTCGAAGCTAATTGCGCCGACCCCCTCGCGGATCGCCGCCATGGCAAGGCCGGCTTCGGTGGCGCAATCGAGCACGCTATCGAACGCCGCGCGCGGCACGGCGTCGTGGGCCTGGGCCATCAGTTCGCGAAACCAGGCCGGGCCGCCATAAGCGGCGGCGCCGGCGGGGCTCACCAGGGTAATCGGGGTGTCGAGAGCGTCCGCTGCTTCCAACGCGGCGCGCGCCTGGGCCAGGGCATAAACAACGATTTGCGGCTTTGATTTGTCAGACACGCACAGGCAATCCGGTTGCAGCCATTGATAATTCGGCAAAAATATAACAAACATGTGCCCTTTGGGAACAAATGAGGGCGCCATGGATACTCTGACCTCGATGGATCTATTCGTCAAAGCGGTCGATACCGGCAGTTTTTCCGCCACTGCCCGGCAAATGAACCTCACCCCGTCAGCGGTCAGCAAGCAGATTTCGCGCCTGGAAGACCGGTTGGGCGCGCGATTGTTTAACCGCACGACGCGGCGTCTGGCGCCGACCGAGGAGGGGCGGGCCTATTTCGAACGCTGCCGCCGTATTCTGGCCGACATCGACGAAGCCGAATCGGCGATTTCGCAGCTTAACACCCAGCCGCGCGGGGTGTTGCGCGTGAATATGCCGGTGGTCTTCGGCCGCCGCCATGTGGTTCCCGCGTTGGGCGGGTTTCTGGCGCTGTATCCCGATATCCGCCTCGAAGTCTCCATGACCGACCAATTCGTCGATCCGATCGCCGAGGGCGCCGACATGCTGATCCGGGTCGGGGAGCTGAAGGATTCCAGCCTCATCTCGCGCAAGCTCGCCGATGCGCGCCGGGTCATCGCGGCAACACCGGCCTATTGGGATCACGCCGGCCGGCCCCACGAGCCGCGCGAACTGGAAGCCCATAATTGCCTGAACTACGCCTATCTTTCGACCGGCAATACCTGGCGCATGATCGGTCCCGACAGAACGGAATATATGGTGCCGGCGTCAGGAAATATTACCTCGAACAACGCCGAAGCCTTGCTCGAGGCGGCGCTCGAAGGCGTCGGTGTCGTCAATCTGCCGACCTGGATGGTCGGCCAGGATCTGTACGATGGCCGCCTCGAGGAAGTCCTGCAGGCCTACAGCCTGCCCGAGCCCGCGGTGCACGCGATCTACCCGCCCGGCCGCCATCTGTCAGCCAAGGTGCGCGCCTTCGTCGATTACCTGGCGGACTATTTCAAGCAACGGCCGATGGACGTGGCGGCTTAAGGGGCGAGTCTCACCAACCCTGTCCCATTTCGGCGAGGGCGCCGTTTTAAAGTTGCCCTACCCCAACTTCGCCATCTGCACGGCGGTGTCGCTCATGCGAGACGAGAAGCCCCATTCGTTGTCGTACCAGCTTAAGACCCGCACCATGCGTTTGTCGGTGACTTGGGTCTGGGTCAGGTCGAACACCGAGCTTGCCGGATTGTGGTTGAAGTCGACCGAGACCAGCTTTTCGTCGTTGGTGGTGAGAATGCCCTTGAGCTGCTTGCTCGCCGCCGCCTTGACGATGGCCGCATTCACTTCTTCGACGGTGGTGTTGCGGTTGGCCTCGATCACCAGATCGATCATCGAGACATTGGCGGTCGGCACCCGCACCGAGGTGCCGTCCAGCTTGCCGGCCAGTTGCGGCAGCACCAGGCCGACGGCGCGCGCTGCACCGGTCGAGGTTGGGATCATCGATGTCGCCGCGCCGCGGGCGCGGTGCAGGTCGGCGTGCAATGTGTCGAGCACCGGCTGGTCGCCGGTATAGCTGTGCACCGTGGTCATGAAGCCGTGCTTGATGCCGATGGCCTTGTCGAGCACCGCGGCGACCGGCGCCAGGCAGTTGGTCGTGCAAGAGGCGTTCGAGACGATGGTGTGAGATTTACGCAGCTTGTCGCTGTTGACGCCCTGCACCACGGTGATATCGGCGCCGGTGGCGGGCGCGGAGATCAGCACCTTCTTGGCGCCGCCGGCCAGATGTTTGCCGGCTGCTTCCTTCGAGGTGAAGATGCCGGTGCATTCCAGCACCACATCGATGCCCAGATCGCCCCACGGCAGATTGGCGGGATCGCGTTCGGCGAACACTTTGACGCGCTTGCCGATTTTTGACGCCGCGCCGAGGTCGATCCAGTCCTTGCCACTGCGAATTGTGCCCGGAAAATGTCCATGGTTCGAATCGTGGCGCAGCAGATGGGCGTTGGTTTCGACCGACCCCAGATCGTTGATGGCGACGAAGGTGATGTCACGCCGGCCTTGTTCGTAGGCGGCCCGCAAAACCAAACGGCCAATCCGGCCAAATCCATTGATCGCAACGCGTATTGCCATGATGTCTCTCCGTAAGTTTCTTCTTGTTTATAGTTTTATAGTTCTGCCCGAACGGCGTCGGCGACGGCCTGGGGCGTGATGCCAAAATGGGCGTAGAGGTCGGCGATCGGGGCCGAGGCGCCGAAACTGCGCATGCCCACGACCTTGGCCTCGTCGACGCCGTAGCGCGCCCAGCCAAAGCACGCGGCCGCTTCGACTGCCACCCGCGCGCCGGTCTTGCCCAGAACTTCCGCCCGATAGGCTGCCGGTTGCTGGTCGAACAATTCCCAACACGGCATGGTCACGACGGCGGTCGCAATGCCGTCGGCCTGTAACAGGTCGCGCGCCGCCAGGGCGATTTCGACTTCCGAGCCGGTCGCCAAAATGGTCGCTTGCCGGTTGCCGCCTTGCGCGTCGGCGATCACATAGGCGCCCCGGGCGGATAAGTTTTCATCGGTATGTTCGGTGCGTATCGTCGGCAGGCCCTGGCGGGTGAGCGCCAGCACCGAGGGGGTTTTGCTGTTCTCGAGCGCCAGCAGCCAGCATTCGGCGGTCTCGACCGCGTCGGCCGGGCGGAACACGTTCACATTGGGCATGGCCCGCAGGGAGGCGATATGTTCGACAGCCTGATGGGTTGGACCGTCCTCGCCGAGGCCGATTGAATCATGGGTCATGACATAGACCACCCGCAGGCCCATCAGGGCGGCCAGGCGGATCGAGGGCCGGCAATAGTCGGTGAAGGTGAGGAACGTTCCGCCATAGGGAATAAATCCGCCATGCAGCACCAGCCCGTTCATCACCGCCGCCATGGCGTGTTCGCGCACCCCGTAATAAATGTAGCGGCCGCCGAAATCGTCGGGCGATAGCGGTGGGGTGGCCGGGGTCTTGGTATTGTTCGATCCGGTCAGATCGGCCGAGCCGCCGATCATTGCCGGCAGATGTTCGGTCAGAACTTTCAGCGCTTCTTCGCTGGACTTGCGTGTCGCCCAGGCCGGCGCGTCGACCGAGAGCTGGCGTTTATACGCGTTGACCGTGGCGCCAAGATCGGCCGGCAAATCGCCGGACTGAATTTCGTCGAAGCCGGCGCGGGCGCTGTCGTCGAGCGCCGCCAAATTCTTTTGCCACGCCGTGTGGGCCGGCGCGCTGCGTTGTCCCGCCGCCCGCCAGGCGCCGAGAATGTTGTCGGGCACTTCGAATGGCGCGTGGGGCCAGCCGAGCAATTCGCGCGCGGCGGCAATTTCGTCGCCGCCGAGCGGCGCGCCATGGGTGGCCGAGGTGCCCTGTTTATTCGGCGCGCCGAAACCGATCACCGTGCGGCAGGCGATCAGCGAAGGCCGGTCGGTTTGCTTGGCGGCGGTAATCGCCTGGTCGATGGCGTCCGGGTCGTGGCCATCGACGCGGGCCACGTCCCAGCCGCAGGCGGCGAACCGCGCGGTCTGGTCGTCGGACACCGTCAGATCGGTAGCGCCGTCGATGGAGATGCCGTTGTCGTCGAACAGCACGATCAGCTTCGACAGCCGCAGATGCCCGGCCAGCGAAATCGCCTCGTGACTGATACCTTCCATCAGGCAGCCATCGCCGGCGAACACGTAGGTAAAGTGATCGACCAGCGCATCGCCGAAGCGGGCATTCTTCATACGTTCGGCCAGCGCCATGCCGACGGCGTTCGCCAATCCTTGGCCCAGCGGCCCGGTAGTGGTTTCGATGCCCGACGCGTGACCGTATTCCGGATGGCCGGCGGTGCGGCTGCCCAGTTGGCGAAAATTTTTGATCTCGTCGATCGTCATGTCGGCGTAGCCGGTCAAATGCAGGACGGCATACAGCAACATCGAGGCGTGGCCGTTCGACAGGATAAACCGGTCGCGGTCGGGCCAGTGGGGGTCGGCGGCATCGAATTTCAGGTGCCGGGTGAACAGCACGGTGGCCATGTCGGCCATGCCCATGGGCGCGCCGGGGTGACCGGAATTCGCCGCCTGGACGGCATCCATGGCGAGGGCTCGGATGGCGTTTGCCATCTCTTTTTGGCCGACGGCGTCGGCTCCCGTTGGTGACGCGTTATTCATGGGGTGACGACACGGCTTTCGATGGCGGGGAGCGACCATAACGTTGATGCAACGGCCACAAGTGAGCGCCGGCAACATGCCTACCTGGCCGTTCGCCGTCAACGGATTCGTCGGCGGTTTATCCCCGTTTATCCCGCGCAGGGTTTTTTGCGCCGACTTAGCGTCCTTCGAGGTGTTCGGTTGACCCTTCGAGACGCGGGGAAGTACGATGGTTATAGTGTGTAACGACGTGGCTTTTGCGTTGCGTCGGATGACGGAAAAGGAAGGTGGCTCATGTCGGTTGTCGATGACGCAAATCTACGCCTCGATGCCGCGCTGTCGCGCCTCGAGCAGGCATTGCAGACGCACCTCGCCGCCCCGGACAAGGCGTCGGCCGCCGAAGCGGAGCGGTCGCGGCTGGAACAGGACATGAATTCGGTGCGCAGCGAATTCGCCAGTTTGAAGGAAACGTCAGCCGTGGTGTCGCAACGTCTCGATGCGGCCATCGGCAAAGTAAAGAATATGCTCGCCGAATAGTCCGGCCCGACAGCTAATACACGACAGCTAAAACTAGCGAGTGGGAAATTCAGTGTCACAAGTCGAAATCACCATCAACGGACGTCAGTACCGGGTCGCCTGCGAAGATGGACAGGAAACCCATCTCACCAATCTCGCGAATTATTTCGATGGCAAGATGACCACGCTGATCGAAGAAGTCGGCCAGATCGGCGATACCAGCTTGATGGTTATGGCCGGATTGCTGATCGCCGACGAATTATCCGATGTAAATCAGGAATTGGTCGAAGCGCGCAACGTCGCCGAGATCGATTACGCGGGCAAAGTCGGCGCCCTGGCAGAGCAGATCGAGAGCCTGGCCGATTCCCTCGGCGCGGATTAAGCCCGGACGGTTCACCCCACTTGCGGCTGGCGAGCCGGGCACTTACGTTGACAGTGGGCGGTCTCTAGTCGGTGCGTTGTGCACTCAAGTCCCGGGGACCTTAATCATCGAATAGGGAGCTGTCGCTGCCGGGACCGAGGTCTCGATCATATGGCGCCCACCTGCTTGAAGCAGGTCTCGGTGGACTCGTCACGCTGACGGCTGTACCGGGGCCGCCCACTCGACCTTACTCCATCAAAACTCAATCAAAGCGCAGGATCGCCATTACCGAAATTCCCTTCGTCGGCACCAGGGACCAAAAGAAAGCCCTGCGCAGCGCGGCGCGGGTTGATCGAGATGCGTTGCAGTCGGGGCTCGGCGCCGCGTCGGCCACCGGTTTGGTGGCGCGATTTTTCAATACGCCGTCCCTTAGCGCCTTAATTTCGCCTTCCCTCATCGTTGCGGGCTATATGCCGATCGGCAGCGAGATCGATTGCCTGCCTTTGTTAAACCGGTTGGACGCGGCAGGGGTTCCTCTCTGCCTGCCCGTGGTCACCGCGCCTGAGGCGCCGCTGCTGTTTCGCCGTTGGGCGCCGGGGGACCCGATGGTGACGGGGTCGTTCGGAATTTCCGAGCCGGCCCTTGCGGCGCCCGAGGTGTCGCCACAAGTGCTGTTGGTGCCGATGCTGGCTTTTGACCGGCACGGCAACCGGCTGGGCTATGGCGGTGGTTACTACGACCGTACCCTTAAGGCGTTACGCGCCGCCGCCGATGTTGTCGCGATTGGGGTTGCATTTGCCGGGCAGCTTCGTGACAAGGTCCCTGTTTCCGAAAATGACCAACCTCTCGACTGGATCCTGACCGAGGTTGGCGCCACCTGTATTGCCGACGGATCCGCCAGCCCACGCCGACCAGGAACACCAGAATGAATATCCTATTTTGCGGAGATGTGGTTGGCCGGGCGGGGCGTGATGTGGTCGTCGAACATTTGCCCGATCTGCGGCGCCGGTTGGCGCTCGACTTCGTGATCGTCAATGGCGAAAACGCCGCCCACGGGTTCGGCATTACCGATAAAATTTGCGCCGACCTGTATGACGCTGGCACCGATGTGATCACCACCGGCAACCATGTTTGGGACCAGCGCGAGATCATCGGCCAAATCGACAACGACCCCCGTTTGTTGCGGCCGGTGAATTTTCCTACCGGGACGCCGGGGCGCGGCGCCAACGTCTATGAGGCGACACGGGGCCGGCGCGTTTTGGTGGTCAATGTGATGTGCCGGCTGTTCATGGACCCGCTCGACGATCCCTTCCCGGCGCTCGACGCGGTGCTGCGCGACCATCCGCTGGCCGGTGCGGTGGACGCCATTGTCATCGATGTTCACGGCGAGGCGTCGTCGGAGAAAATGGCCATGGGGCATGCCTTCGATGGCCGCGCCAGCCTGATCGTCGGCACCCACACCCACGTGCCCACCGCGGATGCGCAAATTTTTGGCGGCGGCACCGCCTACCAGACCGATGCCGGCATGTGCGGCGATTACGATTCGGTCATCGGCATGCTCAAGGCCCCTGCCATCGCGCGGTTTCGCCGGAAAATGCCGGGCGAACGGCTCAGCCCGGCGTCCGGGCCAGCCGACCTTTGCGGCGTTTATATTGAAACCGATGATAGCACCGGGCTGGCGCGTTATGTGGCGCCCCTGCGCATCGGCGGACGGTTGGCGCCGGCATGGCCGACCCCCGCCAGCGATCGCCAGGGCGATGCCGCACAATAGGCGGGTTTGCGTAGCACTCGCACCGGCCACCATATATGGTGTATAAGCACACGAAATTCGCATAACTTAGAGAGTGAAGGGGCCATGGCAGGCCATTCCCAATTCAAAAATATCATGCACCGCAAAGGTGCGCAGGACAAAAAACGGGCCAAGCTATTCGCTAAACTGTCGCGCGAAATCGAGGTGGCGGCCCGCATGGGCATGCCCGATCCGGCGCAAAACCCGCGGTTACGCTCGGCCGTCGTGGCGGCGCGGAGCGCCAACATGCCGAAAGACCGTATCGAGCGGGCGATCAGCAAGGCGTCCGGCGCCGACGACGGCACGGTCTATGAAGAGATCCGCTATGAAGGCTACGGGCCTTATGGCGTTGCGTTGATCGTCGATGCCTTGACCGACAACCGCAACCGGACGGCCTCGGAAGTGCGCTCGGCGTTTTCCAAGTTCGGCGGCAATCTGGGCGAGACCAATAGCGTGGCGTTTATGTTCGACCGTGTCGGCCAGATCACCTACGCCGCCGCCGCCGCCGACGCCGACGCAATGTTCGAAGCGGCCCTTGAGGCCGGCGCCCAAGATGTCAGCAGTTCAGATAACGGCCACGAAGTAAGTTGCGACCCGGGAGACTTCGGTCAGGTTGTCGAGACCCTGGAAGCAAAGTTCGGCGCGCCGGAATCGGCCGGCCTGGCATGGCAGCCGCAGACGACGGTCGATGTGGATGTCGAGGCAGCACAAACGCTGGTGAAACTGATCGATGCTCTGGAAGACGGCGACGACGTGCAGAACGTGTCGGCGAACTTTGAGATGAGCGACGAAGTTATGGCGCAGCTCGCCGATTAAGGGGCGGCCGCAAAACAGCGTGCGCGCGCACGTGGAGGCAAATTAATGCTGTTGCTGGGGCTGGACCCGGGGCTGCGCAATACGGGGTGGGGCGTGATCGAGGTCGATTCCAACCGATTGCGCCACGTTGCCAACGGGGTGGTGCGGCCCGGCACCGGCCCGCTGGCTGACCGGCTGCTGCGCTTGCACCAGGATTTGACGCAAGTTATCGGTGCGTATCGGCTCGACGGTGCGGCTGTCGAGGAGACCTTCGTGAACCGGGATGGACAGGCGACACTGAAATTGGGCCAGGCGCGCGGCATTGTCATGCTGGTTCCGGCCCAAGCCGGGTTGGTGGTCGCCGAATACCCCGCCAACACGGTCAAGAAAAGCGTTGTTGGCTATGGCCACGCCGATAAAACCCAAATTGGCCACATGATCTCGGTGTTGTTGCCCGGCGCCGATGTAAAATCGCCCGACGCCGCCGATGCCCTGGCCGTGGCGATTTGCCATGCGCACCACATGGCGACGGCACAGCGTATGGAAGCTGCCCTATGATCGCGCGCCTGAAAGGCATTATCGACGAATTGGGGTTGGACTGGCTGGTGATCGATGTCTCCGGCGTCGGTTATTTGGTGCATTGCCCGGCGCGAACCATAAACGCGTTGCCGGGTGTGGGGCTGCCCACCGAATTGCACATCGAAACCCATGTGCGCGAAGCGCAAATTTCGTTGTACGGCTTCGCCGATACGCGCGAGCGCGAATGCTTTCGCGTGTTAACGACGGTTCAGGGCGTCGGCGCCAAGGTGGCGCTGGCTATTCTGGGTTCCTTATCGCCCGACCAATTGGTCGAGGCCATTCTCGCTCAGGACAAGGCCCAATTGTCGCGCGCCGACGGCGTCGGCCCCCGTTTGGCGGCCCGCCTGCTGACCGAATTGAAGGATCGGATTTTGACCGTTGCCGGCGGATTGCACGTCGTCTCCGCCGATCAACAAGCGCCGGCGCCAGCCGCCGCGGGGCCGCAGGGGGTCACCGCAGATGCGATATCGGCGCTGGTTAATCTAGGGTATGGCAGAGCCGAGGCCTTTGGCGCCGTGAACCGGGCCCTGGCCGCGCCCGATGAGGCGAGCTCGCTCGAAGCGCTCATCCCGGCGGCGTTGAAGGAGCTTGGTCAATGAGCGATACGGCCGCCGGCGGTGCATCGGGCCGGGTGGTCGACGCCACACTCGCGCCCGACGACGGCGCCGAAATCCATCTTCGCCCGCAAACATTGGGCGACTTCGTCGGCCAGCGCACCCTATGCGATAATTTGGCGGTATTCGTCACCGCGGCGCGCCAGCGTGGCGAGCCGATCGACCATGTGCTGCTGCACGGCCCGCCGGGTCTGGGAAAGACGACGCTGGCGCGCATCGTCGCGCAGGAACTCGGCGTCGGCTTTCGGGCGACGTCGGGACCGATCATCACCAAGGCCGGTGACCTGGCGGCGGTTCTAACCAATCTGCAGCCGCGCGACGTTCTGTTCATAGACGAAATTCACCGCCTCAACCCGGCCGTCGAAGAAGTGCTCTACCCGGCGATGGAGGACGGCGAACTCGACCTCATGATCGGCGAGGGGCCGGCGGCCCGCTCGGTGCGCATCGAATTGCAACCCTTCACGCTGGTTGGCGCGACCACCCGGTTGGGCTTGCTGACGACGCCGTTGCGCGAACGTTTCGGCATTAATATGCGGCTGGAATTTTATTCGCCCGAAGAGCTGATCTCGATTGTGCGGCGCAACGCCGATCTACTCGACCTGCCGATAACCGATGAGGGCGCCGCGGAAATCGCCAACCGTGCGCGCGGAACGCCGCGCGTGGCCGGCCGCCTGCTGCGCCGGGTGCGCGATTTCGCTGTTGTCGAAGCCAGTCTGCCGGTGGATCAGCTGGTCGCCGACCGGGCGCTGACGCGCCTTGAGGTCGATGCGCGCGGCCTCGATTCGATGGATCGCCGTTATTTGCGCTACATCGTCGAAAATTACGCCGGCGGCCCGGTCGGCATCGAGACCATCGCCGCCGCCCTGTCGGAAGAACGCGACACCATCGAAGATGTGGTCGAGCCGTTCTTGATGCAGCAGGGGTTTCTGCAACGCACGTCGCGCGGACGTCTGATAACCGCCGGGGCGTATCGCCATCTCGGCCTGGAGGCTCCCATCTCTAGCCAAGGCGAACTTATTGACGGCCACAACGTTGCCACAAATGATTCTCATAATTTCGGCTTAGGCGACGATGGCGTCGACTGACAGTCGAAATAAGGTGACGGATGGCGGACAAACAGCCCAGCAAACATCCCGGTGGGAAAGCCCCCGGGGGTGGTTCGATAATGGCGAGCATGTTTTGCCGCTGCGGGTCTATTACGAGGACACCGACGC
>JBLHHE010000007.1:0-14777 GCA_047616465.1 Alphaproteobacteria bacterium | reverse complement strand
GCGCTGTTCGGTTTGATTTCCGGCATCGTCGGTGACTAATTGCGTTTTGTCAGCCACGCTATAGGCCATGTTGGTGGCGAGCGCGGTTTTGCCCATGGAGGGACGGGCGGCAATTATGATCAGGTCCGATTTATGTAATCCACCTAGTTTCTTGTCGAGGTCGGTAAATCCTGTTGGCACCCCGACCACGTCGGTCTCTCGTTTATAGGCCGCCGCCGCCAGCTCGATTGCCGACGTCAATGCGGTGCGAAATTCTTGGAACCCGCCCTCCGACGCGCCCTGTTCGGCGAGTTGGAACAGCTGGCCCTCGGCGGATTCGATCTGCTGGGTGGCGGGCACGTCGATATCGTGTTCGTAGGCGTCGTTGGCGATAACTTGGCCGATCTCGATTAACTCGCGCCGCAAGAAGCAGTCGTAAATTTCCCGGCCCAAATCCTGGGCATTCTGGATCGTTATGACGGCATTCGCCAATTCGGCGAGATAGGCCGAGCCGCCAATTTCGTTTAACGCCTCGTCGTTATCGAAATAGTTTTTCAAGGTGACCGGATTGGCCAATTGGCCGCGGTCGATCAAACGGGCGCAAGATTCGTAGACCCTCGCATGCGCCGGGTCGGCGAAATGCTCGGGCAGCAAAAACTCCTGCACCCGCTCATAGGCGCGGTTATTGGCGAGTATGGCGCCGATAAGCGCCATCTCGGCCTCGTAGTTGTGGGGCAGCACCCGAAACCCAACTTCGTTGCTGGTCTCGCGTAGGGGCGTCACATTATCCGGGGCGATCGCTTCGGGGTCGTCTGCATCAATTGTCGTCATGGTGGCGCAGCCTATCAACAGTGCGCAACAAACGGGCCCTATGGTTTACGTGAGTAGGGTGAAACCCGAGGATAAGGTTGCACATTTGTCGCTTGCTATTTTGCCCGATCTGTCCGAGTCGCCCCCTATCGGCTAATTCGCCGCTGGACAGGGTGCAAAATCGACTTAACATCACGAGCCGTAACGCGGCAGAAATAATCAAACTAAGGGAGAGTGAAACATGCGCGCAGCCTGGCACGCCGAATTTGGACCCGCAGCCAAAGTGCTTCAGATCGGAGACTTGGACACGCCGCAACCGGGCGAGGGCGAGGTACTGGTGCGCGTTTGCGCCTCGGGCATTAATCCGCTCGATGTGAAAAAGCGCGCCGGCGCCCGCGGTGCTCTCGAGGTCGACCGCGCGATTCCACACTATGACGGGGCCGGGGTCATCGAAGCGGTGGGCTCCGGGGTCGATGCCAACCGGATCGGTGAGCGGGTTTGGCTGTTCGAGGGCCAGTTCGGCAGCTGGCTGGGCACCGCGGCGCAATATACTTGCCTGCCGTCGAGCCGGGCCGTTTTGTTACCCGATCCGGTGAGTTTTGCCGAGGGCGCCTGTCTGGGCATTCCCGCGCTCACGGCCCATCGCGCCGTTTGCTCCGACGGTTCGGTGGCCGGGCAAACGGTTCTGGTGACCGGCGCTGCGGGCGCGGTGGGAAGCTATGCCGTCCAATTCGCCGCCCTATCGGGCGCAACGGTCATCGGCACTGTCAGTTCCGACGAAAAGGCGGCGCGCGCCCTCGCCAATGGGGCTACCCACACGATCAACTACAAAAGCGAAGACGTGGTCGCGCGGGTGAAAGAGCTGACCGGCGGCGCTGGCGTCGATCGGGTGGTCGAGGTCGAATTGGGCGGTAACATGCCGGTAACATCGCGGGTCTTGAAGGCGAACGCGGTCATTGCCGCTTATGCCTCGATGGCGGTGCCGGAAGCGCCGGTACCGTTTTATCCCTTCCTGCGGACCGGGCCGACGATCCAAATCGTTGCCTGCTTCACGGTTCCGGAGGCCGATAAGATGCAAGGCGCCCGCGATATCAGCCAATGGATGGCGGCCGGAAATTTGCGCCACAATGTCGGGGCTACTTTTCCTCTCGACGATATCGCAGCAGCCCACGAAGCCGTGGAGAGCGGTTCGGTGATCGGCGGCGCCGTCTTGGAAATCAATGAGGGCTAAAGGCCCAAGCGGCTATTCGGCCGCTTGGCTCTCTTCCGCCACCACACTGCGTTCCCAGTCGCCGATATAGTCACGGGTGAGGGGCACTGCGTCCTGTCGCTTGGCGACCTGAAGTTGGAAGACCATCTGCTCGCGTAGGCGAAACCCGATCTCGGAGCCGGCCAGATAGAACTCCCACATGCGGCAGAATTCCTCGTCGTAGAGTTCCCTCGCCTTGTCACGTTGCGCCTGGAAACGGTCGCGCCAATGACGCAATGTTTCGGCGTAGTGCAGCCGCAATATTTCGATGTCGGTGACCCATAGGCCGGCCTTTTCGACGGCGGTCAGCACCTCCGACAGCGACGGCGAGTAGCCGCCGGGGAAGATGTACTTGCGAAGCCAGGAATTTGTCGTACCCGGCGGTTCCATGCGGCCGATAGAATGAAGCAGGAAAACGCCATCGTCGGCGAGTAAGCGCTTCACTTGGCCGAAATATTCGTCGTAGTGGCCGACGCCGACATGTTCGAACATGCCAACCGAAACGATACGGTCGAAGGTTCCGGTTTGCTCACGATAATCGCGCAGCTGAAAGTCGGCTTGATCCGCCAGACCGGCGTCCATTGCGCGTTGTTGGCTGATTTTCAGCTGTTCGGTAGACAGGGTAACGCCGGTAACTTGTGCCCCGGTTTGCTGTGCGAGGTACAGGCCGAGGCCGCCCCAGCCGGAACCAATGTCGAGAATTTTCAATCCTCGACGGTTCAACAGTAACTTTGCGGCGATGTGGTGCTTTTTGTTGATCTGCGCCTGCTCCAAATCGTTCGTATCGGAATCGAAATAGGCGCAAGAATATTGCCGGTCCTCGTCGAGAAACAAATCGTAAAGATCGCCCGACAGATCGTAATGATGGGCGACGTTGCGTTGCGCCTTGCCGATCGGATTGTGCTGCTGGAGGCGGCGAAGCATACGGTTCAGATGACCGAAGAACGCGTGTAAGGGATGGCGATCGACATGCTCCACATTTCGGGTCGCCAAGTCGATGAAATCGTATAGCGTGCCGCATTCGATGGTCAGCGAACCCTTCATATAGGCCTCGCCCACCGATAATTGCGGCGTTAGCAATAAACGCCATTCGGTGGCTTTGTCGTGGATCTGAATAGTTACATGGGGCGCTGTGCCGTCGCCAAAGCGCCAGTCTCGTCCCCGGGCATCTATCAAGCAAAGGTCGCCGCTCTGAATTACGGCCGTTAGAAAACGCGATAGCATCATCATTAAGCCCACCTGTCTTAACTACGCCAATCCTTAAATGCTGGTCGATTGACAGTAACGCTAGCAGAAAATGGCTATCTACTGCAAAGGGGGGTGTTGATACTATTCGTGTGCCGCACTCTACTTGAAGGCGGACAATAGTTGCGACGAGGGCCCATGGCCCGTGATTCAGCCGAATCTGGTCCTGTTGCGGCGGTTTACCGACGCTGGGACACTTTTTGGGGAGCTAGAGACGTATCCGGCCAGAATGGTGGAATCTGGTCGGATACTAATCTAGGCGTCGGCTGGCGTAGCTTCTGGATCTTCCGAAGAATCGTCGGCCCCGGTTTCGCCCGCTAAGCGTTCGACAACCTCTTCCTCAACCAGGCCTTCGGCGGCTTCGGCTTCGGCTGCGGCATCGTCGGCGATTGCCAAAGCCGCTTCGGCCGCTTCGGCCGCCGCGGCCGCATCGGCAGCCTCCATTTCGTCGATGTTGGTGAAAGCGCCGCCGCGCTCAAGCTGGAGCTTCGCTTCTTCGTCGGTGCGCGCAATGTTTACCGTGATAGAGACCGACACTTCGGGGTGCAGCGCAACGCGGGTCTCGTAAATACCCAATGCCTTGATCGGCCGGTTGAGCACAATCTGTTCGCGGCCCACCGTAACCCCGGACTCGGTGACCGAGGTGGCGATGTCGCGCGCCGACACTGAACCGTAGAGCTGGCCGCTATCGCCGGCTTGGCGAATGATGGTCACATCAATGCCTTCGACTTTCCCGGCCACCGATGTAGCTTCCTCGCGGCGCTGCAAATTATCGGCTTCGAGATGGGCTCGTTGCTGTTCGAAGACCGCCTGATTGCTGCCGGTGGCGCGCATTGCTTTCTTCTGCGGTAGCAGAAAATTGCGCGCATATCCCGCCTTTACGGTGACGGTTTCACCCATTTGGCCGAGCTTTTCAATGCGCTCTAGCAGAATGACTTGCATAATTTATTCTCCTGAACGCGTCGTTTAGTCTACGACGTAGGGTAGCAGGGCCAGAAAACGCGCGCGTTTGATAGCCCGCGCCAGTTCGCGCTGCTTCTTCAATGAAACGGCCGTGATTCGGCTAGGGACGATCTTGCCGCGCTCGGAAATGTAGCGCTGCAGTGTTTTGGTGTCCTTGTAGTCGATCTTGGGCGCGTTGGAGCCGGAAAAGGGGCAGGTTTTGCGGCGCCGGAAGAACGGACGCCGTCCCCCACCACCGCCACCACCACGTGGGCCTTCGTCACTCATTCGGCTGACTCCTTGACGGTTTCGCTGTCACCGGCAGCGGGTTTATCGTCGCTTGCTTTTGAAGCTGTGTCCGGCTTGTCACCAGTATCTGGCGCCCGGTAGGGCTCATCGCGGTCGCGTCCGGTGCGTTCCTTGCGGCCCCGCGCCATCACCGACGGGCCTTCCTCCAGCTCGTCGACGCGCAGGGTTAAGTAGCGCAGCACATCTTCATGCAAACGCTCATTGCGCTCGAGCTCGTTGATGGCTGCGACGGGAGATTCGATATTGAGCATCACATAGTGACCCTTCCGGTTCTTCTTGATCCGGTAGGCCAGATTCTTAAGGCCCCAATACTCAGAGTTGACGATTTTGCCGCCGTCGTTTTCCACCAGTCCGGTAAACGTTTCGACCAATCCATCGACTTGCGCGCTCGATATATCCTGGCGCGCAATAAAGACATGCTCGTAAAATGGCATTCAGGTTGCTCCTCGTGGATGTTAACTGGTCACCGCCGATCGCCCCGATATCGGGCCGCGGCCGCATGACCATAGCTGGCATTTCACGATTGAAATTGTCAGCAAGGAGTCCGCCCGGCTGAAAGTGCATCAGTCCGTGCGTTCAAGGCGCGTATAGACCACACCCTAAACCGCCGCGCAAGCCGTTTCGACGGCATTTTCTCGAGCAATTTTAGATCGGCGATCTGCCGCAGCGTCCGGCCCGGGAGGCCGCTTGCGAGGGGGCCGTTGGCCCTATATGACTGGTTTTCGATCGATTGTCCGCCCAGAGACCCGTATGTGGCTGAGGGTGCAGTTGAAGGAGGCCCACTATGTCGCGCGCGTTTGTATTCCCCGGTCAGGGCAGCCAAGAGGTCGGTATGGGCCGGGAATTGGCCGAAGCCTTCCCCGCAGCCCGTTTGGTATTCGAAGAAGTTGACGATGCGCTGGAGCAGCGGCTGAGCACGATCATGTTCAACGGGCCGGTCGAGGAATTAACGCTGACCGAGAATGCGCAACCGGCGCTGATGGCGGTCTCGATGGCGGTGGTAAAAGTGCTCGAGGTCGAAGGCAGCGTGACCGTGGCGGATTATGCCGCCTATGTGGCGGGTCACAGTCTCGGCGAATATTCTGCTCTGGCGGCAGCCGGCGCGCTGGCATTAGGCGACACGGCGCGGCTGCTGAAAACCCGCGGCGAGGCGATGCAGGCGGCTGTGCCGGTGGGCAAGGGGGCCATGGCGGCAATCTTGGGGCTCGATTTGGCCGCTGTCGAAGAGGTGGCCGCGGCGGCTGCCGAAGACCAAGTCTGCGATGTCGCCAACGACAATTCCGAGGGTCAGATTGTCGTCAGCGGTGACACCGAGGCGGTCGAACGCGCGATAGAAATCGCCAAGGATAAAGGGGCCAAGCGCGGGATATTGTTGCCGGTCAGCGCTCCCTTTCACTGTCAGCTCATGGACCCGGCCGCCGATATCATGACCTATGCGCTGGCGTCGGCCGAAATTACGCCGCCCCGGCCACCCGTGGTGGCGAACGTGTCGGCGCAGCCGGTCAGCGATCCTGACGAAATTCGGAATATGTTGATCGAGCAGATCACCTATCGGGTGCGCTGGCGCGAATGCGTTTTGACCATGTGCGAACTGGGTGTGGAAGATATTTGCGAAATCGGGGTGGGTAAGGTGTTGAGCGGACTGGCGCGGCGAATCAATCGCGACCTGGGTACACAATCCGTCGCCACGCCGGCCGATGTGGAATCTTTTCTCGCGTCTCTTTGAGGCGCACCAGCAAGTGAGGCACGTATGTTCGATCTGAGCGGCAAAGCGGCGTTGGTGACCGGGGCGAGCGGCGGTATCGGCGCGGCGATCGCCCGTACCTTGCATGCCAAGGGCGCAAGCGTCGCGCTGAGCGGGACTCGGGCGGAACGTCTCGAAGAATTAGCGGCGGAGTTGGGCGCGCGGTGCCACGTGGTCCCCGCCGATTTGTCCGATGGGGCCGCTGTCGACGCGCTGCCGGCCGCTGCCGCCGAGGCTCTCGGTTCGCTCGACATCTTGATAAACAATGCCGGTCTCACGCGCGACAATTTGGCCATGCGTATGAAAGACGACGAGTGGCAGACCGTACTCGACGTTAATCTTACCGCCGCGTTTCGCCTGTCTCGCGCCGTCCTACGGGGCATGATGAAAAGCCGATGGGGGCGAATCGTCAACATTACCTCGGTGGTCGGCGCCACCGGCAACCCCGGCCAGGTAAACTACGCCGCGTCAAAAGCCGGCTTGACCGGCATGACCAAGGCGCTGGCCCAGGAAGTCGCCAGCCGCGGTGTTACGGTGAACTGTGTCGCACCAGGCTTCATTGAGACCGCGATGACCGACGCGCTGACGGACGCTCAAAAAGAAGCCATTATGGCGCGCATACCCGCCGCCCGTCTGGGCTCCGTCGACGACGTTGGCGCCTGCGTCCTGTTCCTCGCCAGCAACGAAGCCAGTTACGTGACCGGCCAGACGATTCACGTCAATGGCGGCATGGCGATGATTTAAGATGATCTAAACAGTCGATTGTCGACTTAATGCGGCTTGACGGAACATGCGAAGCCAGTTAAGTCGCGGCTTCGGCTCACAGTTGAGCCGTTGTGTTAAGGACCTTCAAGGCTTGAACGGGGGCCATGTGAACAACGGGGACAATACTCGTGCTTCACCAGCCATCCGCGACATGAGTTTTAGAATATTATTGGCAACCAAGGGCAAACGGAACATGAGCGATATCGCCGAGCGTGTGCAAAAAATAGTCGTTGAGCATCTAGGCGTTGACGACGGCAAGGTTATCGAGAACGCAAGTTTCATTGACGATCTTGGCGCGGACAGTCTCGACACGGTCGAGTTGGTCATGGCTTTTGAGGAAGAATTCGGCTGCGAAATTCCAGACGATGCGGCGGAAAAAATTCTGACCGTGGGCGACGCGGTCAAGTTCCTGGAAGCCGCAAGCTAACTGGCGCCGCAGTTTAACGCGGCCAAGCTTATTCGACATCTGAACATCAAGACGGTGGCAGCCCCATGAGGCGTGTGGTCGTAACGGGTTTAGGCCTCGTAACCCCATTGGGTATCGGGATCGAGAACAACTGGAACGGTATCACTGCCGGTAAATCGGGTATTCGTGCGATCGAGTCCTTCGATGTATCGGATCTGCCGGCGAAGATTGCCGGGCAGGTGCCGCGCGGCGATGCCGCTGACGGCAAGTTCAATGCCGACGATTATATGTCGCCCAAGGACCAGCGCCGGGTCGATGATTTTATCATCTACGCGATGGGGGCGGCGGTACAAGCGGTCGAGGATGCGGGCTGGGAGCCTGAGGGCGAGCACGATCGCGAACGTACGGGCGTCGTGATCGGGTCTGGCATTGGCGGGCTACAAACAATCTATGAAGGCTCTACGCTGATTAACGCGCGGGGGCCGCGCAAGGTCGGACCGTTCTTTATTCCCTCGGCGCTGATCAATCTGGCGTCGGGCTATTTGTCCATCCGCTATGGGTTCAAGGGACCGAACCACGCCGTGGTTACGGCGTGCTCGACCGGGGCCCACGCCATCGGCGACGCGTCGCGGATGATTATGCTCGACGATGCCGATGTGATGATTGCCGGCGGCACCGAAGCGGCGATCTGCCGGATCGGCCTGGCCGGGTTCGCCGCCGCCAGAGCACTATCGACCCACTACAACGATACGCCCGAGAAGGCCTCACGCCCCTACGATAAGGGCCGCGACGGCTTCGTGATGGGCGAGGGCGCGGGCATCGTCGTGCTGGAAGAATACGAACACGCGAAAGCACGCGGCGCCAAAATCTATGCCGAGATTATCGGTTATGGCATGTCTGGCGACGCTTTTCACATTACCGCCCCGGCAGCCGATGGAAACGGCGCATTTCGTTCCATGCAGGCTGCGTTGAAGCGGGCGGGCTTGAACCCGGAAGATATCGATTACGTAAACGCCCACGGCACATCGACCCCCTTGGGCGACGAAATCGAGTTGGGCGCGGTCAAGCGTCTGTTCGGCGACCATGCTTACAAACTTGCGATGTCGTCGACCAAATCGGCGATCGGGCATTTGTTGGGCGCCGCCGGCAGCGTCGAGGCGATTTATTCCATATTGGCAATCCAGAATAATGTTGTGCCGCCGACGTTGAATTTGGACGATCCCTCCGACAGTTGCGACATTGAGTTGGTGCCGCACACCGCCCAAGAACGCACAGTGCGCCGGGTCTTGAGCAATTCCTTCGGATTTGGCGGTACCAACGCGTCGCTAATATTCTCGGAGCTGTAGCGCCGCTTCGCGCTCGCGCGATACTGTTCTCAAATGGACGATCGCGCCGACCAATCCCCAGAAAATAATCCACCGCCCCGCCGGCGCCGGCGTTTGGCGCGGTTTCTGCTGGCGATATTTCTGATAGGTGCCATAACCGCGACGACGCTCACCGCCACCGGCCTGTGGCTGTTCAACCGAGCTTTCTCTGCACCTGGCAATTTAGCCGAAGAGGCGACGCTGGTCATTCCCCGCGGCGCCTCTGTGCGATCAATCGCGGCGCTGCTTGAAGACAATGGTGTTATCGATGACGCCATGATCTTTTCGTGGGGGGTTCGCGGGTTTGGCGGCGAGCGTCCGTTAATTGCCGGCGAATACGCGTTTCCCGCCGCGGTGAGTGGGCGCGGCGCCATGCATCTTTTGCAGTCGGGTAAGATCGTTACCCGCAACCTCACGATCCCGGAAGGACTGACTGCGGTGCAGGTGTTGGTTATGGTTGGCGCGGCCGAGATGTTGGAGGGCGCGCTACCGCCGGCGGACAGGTTTGGCGAAGGGACGCTTCTGCCCGAGACCTATCAATATGTACGCGGCGAGGGGCGCGACGCATTTTTGGCGCGTATGCAAAATGCCATGGTGGAAACCCTCGACCGGCTGTGGCGTGAACGTAGCGCCGATGCGGGGCCCCTGGCGTCGCCCGACGAAGCCTTGATTCTGGCCTCCATCGTCGAGCGCGAAACCGGGCTGGCCGAAGAACGGCCGCGGGTCGCTGCCGTGTTTTTAAACCGGCTGCGGCGGGGCATGCGTCTGCAATCCGATCCCACGGTGGTCTATGGTTTGTCGAACGGTACGGGGACCATTGGCCGGCCGCTGACCCGGGCCGATCTCGCAGCCGACCATCCCTACAATACCTATGTGCATGCCGGCCTGCCGCCGGGGCCGATCGCCAATCCCGGCCGCGATAGCCTGGCGGCGGTTCTGCAGCCGGCCAAATCGAAGGATCTGTATTTCGTCGCCGACGGCACCGGCGGTCATGCGTTCGCGCAGACGCTGGCAGAGCATAACCGCAATGTCGCCCGCTGGCGGCGCATCGAACGGCAACGGCGAAATAAGTAGTTCCGCAGGGCTAATCGCTGGCTTTCGCCGGCAGGCCGCGCATGATCCGGTCGGTCGTCCAAGGCGGCAGCGCCTGGAGCAACCATGCCGCGCCGTACATTTGCCAGGGAAACGCGATGCGTCCCCGGTTGCGCGCCAAGCCGCGGCGGATGATGCGGGCGGCGCGATCGCCCTCCATGACAAACGGCATGGCGAAATCGTTTTCCGCGGTCATGCCCGAGTGCACGAAGCCGGGACAAATGACCGATACTTCGATGCCAGCCCGGGCGTAGGCGTTGCGCATCCCCTCACCATAATTGCGCACCGCGGCCTTGCTGGCGCAGTAGGCCGGCGCTCCGGCAAATCCGCGAAACGAGGCCAGGCTCGACATAATGGCGATTTGGCCTTTGACGCCCGGATCCGGCCGTGCGGCGAACCGCTCTAGCGCTGGATGGACGGTGTTGATGACCCCGTCCACGTTGATAGCCATGATGCGCCGCGCCTGATCGAGGGGTTCGCCCGCAGTGCCCGTGCCCGCCGACACGCCGGCATTGGCGATGACCAAATTCAAGGGCGTGTGGTCGTCAGCGTGGGCAATCCACTGGGCGATGGCATCGCCGTCGACCACGTCGACCGTTGCGGGTTCGGCGCTCGCGCCCCGCGCCTGGCAATCGGCGACGATTGTGGCGAGGCGAGCCTGGTTTCTGCCCCCCAGAAAAAGCGTACAGCCTGGCTGCGCATATTCGCGCGCCAGCGCCGCGCCGATACCGCTCGACGCCCCGGTAATTAAAATCGATCTTGGGTTGCGCATCTTTCTCACCCGCTGTCCGGCTTGGGCCTAACTTGTTGCCCCAAAGCGGGCAAGCTATAAGGCCAAAGGTGATCATAACCGATTCGATAGATGTTTCGGGGTGGCAGCCATGGAAGGAGCGGCGTGTGGCGTTGCAGAGCATGACCGGGTTCGCCCGCGCGGCCGGACAGGATGAGCATATGTCCTGGACGTGGGAGGCGCGCAGCGTCAACGGACGATCCCTGGATGTTCGTATCCGCGTGCCATCGGGCTTTGAGGTGGTCGAGCAAGCGGTTCGTGCCGCGGCCACCAAGCAGTTTAACCGGGGCAATGTTTCACTGTCGCTGACCATCGACCGATCCGGCGCGCCCCCGACATATCGTCTCAACCAGACACTGCTCGATCAGGTGTTTGCCCTGCAAGACGAATTGGGCGGCCGCATCAGCGCGCAACTGCCGACCTTGGAAGGATTGCTCGCGCTTCGCGGCATGCTCGAGACTGTCGATGTGGCGGAAGACGAAGCGGCGGCGGCAGCGCGCGAAAAAGCGTTATCGGAAAGCGGGTTCGAAGCGCTTGCGGGTCTGGCCGCGGCGCGCGGCGAAGAAGGCGCCCGGATGGAGGTGCTGGTTGGCGGCCATATTGAAATTATCACCGGGTTGACCGAGGATGCCCACGCGGCCGATGCCGCGCAGCCCGAAGCTCATCGCGAGCGCCTGCGCCAACTGATGGCGGAATTGTTGGAGGCCGAACGCTCGCTGCCGGAGGAGCGGTTGGCGCAAGAGGTGGCGCTGCTGGTCGGCAAGAGTGACGTGCGCGAAGAACTCGACCGGTTAAGGGCCCATATCGGGGCGGCCCATGACTTGATCGCGGAAGGCGTCGCAGTGGGCCGGCGATTCGATTTTCTATGTCAGGAGTTCAACCGCGAATCGAACACCCTGTGTTCCAAATCGTCCGATGTCGAGCTGACGCGGATCGGTTTGGCGTTGAAAGCGGCGATCGAACAATTGCGCGAACAAATTCAAAACGTGGAATAGGCGAGATGGCGAGCGACATCGGCAAGGAATGGCTCGAGATGACGCGGCGCGGGTTGATGCTGGTTCTCTCCTCGCCATCGGGGGCCGGCAAGACGTCGATTTCGCGCGAGGTGTTACAACGCGACGACAAGATTTCGCTTTCCATATCGGCGACAACCCGGCCCCGGCGGCCGGGAGAGGTCGACGGCAAAGATTACATATTCGTCGATAAGACGGATTTCGATTTGATGGTCAACCGCCAGGAGCTGCTGGAGCATGCCAAGGTGTTCGACCATTATTACGGCACCCCGCGTGGACCGGTCGAACAATCGTTGGCGGGCGGCCACGACGTGCTGTTCGATATCGACTGGCAGGGCACCCAACAGCTTGCGGAAAAGGCTCGCGGTGACCTGGTGAGTATTTTCATATTGCCGCCCTCGACAGCCGAACTCGATCGGCGCTTGCATAGCCGCGCCCAGGACAGCGAAGCGGTGATCACAGAACGCATGGCGCGCGCCGCCGATGAGATGACCCATTGGAGCGAATACGATTACGTCGTTGTGAACGTCGATTTCGAAGAGAGCGTTCGCCAGGTTCAATCGATTCTGGACGCCGAGCGGCTCAAACGGCCGCGTCTCGTCGGCCTGTCGGATTTTGTAACCCGATTGCGCCAGGGACAGTGAAGCGGATACTGCTCTAGGGTCTGTTGAGAATCAGGAGTCTCAACAGACGCTAGTTCCCCGATCCACAAACCGTCATCCCAGTAACAAAACTGTCATCCCGGACTTGATCCGGGATCCAGGAACACGCAACGATCGAGCGCGACAATCCGTACTGGTGCGATTTTTATCAGGACATGGCTTAATCGGTCCGTTCCCTGGATCCCGGATCAAGTCCGGGATGACGGATTATGGTTGGCGGTCTGAGTACGCCTTTTCTCAACCGTTCGGCCCTATTGCACGGCCTGGATCCACGCCGCCGCCGAACACGTCCGACCGCCGAGCGGATCGAGCCGCGTTAGATCCCGATGAAGCGGTCATAATGTCCTAAGTTCGAGGTCGTGGTTTTGCCTCTGAGCGTCACCTTAGGTGCGGCGCGCTTCGAGGACGTTTGCCAGCGCACAGAACTGGTGCACGGTCAGGTCTTCCGCGCGGGCCGTCTCGGCGATGTCGGCCTGCTCTAAAAATTCCGCACCCCCGATTGACTGCAGCGAGCGCCGCAGCATCTTGCGCCGTTGGCCGAAGGCGAGGCGGGTAATGAACTCAAGATCCGCCTGACGGGCCGGGGCGAGCGGGACGGCGCGGACCTCCAGGGCGACGACCGACGACGTTACCGAGGGCTGCGGCACAAAAGCGGTCGGCGCTACATCGAATAATAGCCGGGCTTCGGTAAGCCACTGACACAGCACCGAGAGCCGCCCATAGGCTTTGGTGCCGGGTTCGGCGGTGATGCGTTGCGCCACCTCGCGTTGGAACATCAATGTGAAACCGGTAAACGCCGCCGGTTGCTCCAACCAGTTTATCAGCAGCTGGGTACCAATATTGTAGGGTAGGTTGGCGATGACACGGCGTGGCGCCGGTGACAGGTCGGCCAAGTTGGCGGTCAGGGCATCGGCCTCGACCACCTGCAAACGGCCGGGTACGGCGGCGGCTAATTCGTGCAACGCACCGACGCAGCGTTCGTCGCGTTCGACGGCGACCACGCTGGCCGCGTTACTTTCGAGCAACGCGCGCGTCAGCCCCCCCGGGCCGGCGCCGACTTCGATTACGTGAATGTCCGATAAGTCGCCTGTCGAGGCGGCAATACGGCGAGTCAGATTCAGATCGAACAGAAAATGCTGACCGAACGATTTGCGGGCGCCGATGTGGTGGCGCTCGATAATTTCGCGTAACGGCGGTAGTGCGCGAACTTGGCGCCGCTGCATATCCGACGCAGTCATGGCGCAGTCGCGGATTGTTGCCGCCGGGCGGCCAGTGAAGCCGCCATTTTGACCGCTTCGACAAAGCTCGTGGGATCGGCGCGGCCGGTCCCCGCAATATCCAGTGCGGTGCCATGGTCGGGCGAGGTGCGAACGATCGGCAGACCGAGCGTAATATTGACCGACCGGTGAAAGTCCAACATTTTCAAGGGGATCAGGGCTTGGTCGTGGTACATGCAGATCACCGCATCGTAGTTTCGGCGCGCTTCCGGGTGGAACAATGTGTCGGCCGCCGCCGGCCCGCTAACGTCGATTCCGGCAGCCCTAATAGCGGCCACCGCAGGCTCGATCACGGATGCCTCTTCGCTGCCCAAGGCGCCCCCTTCGCCGGCATGGGGGTTGAGCGCGGCGATTGCCAAGCGCGGCTGTGCAATAGCGAAATCGCGCCGCAGAGCATCGGCTGTAACAACCGCGCAATGAACAATATCCTGGGTTCGCAAGTTTCGAACCGCGTCGGCCAGTGACGTATGAATGGTGACCGGCACCACGCGTAACTCCGGGCCAGCCAGCATCATCACCGGCGCACCGTCAGCCTTGGTAACTTTGGCAAGATATTCCGTGTGCCCGGGTTCGGTGAAACCGGCTGCGTAGAGAACGCTTTTCTGGATGGGATTGGTCACCAACGCCGCAGCCTCGCCGCTCGCCGCCAGTGCGATTGCGCGATCGAGAGAGGCGATGACGGCGGGCGCGTTCGCCGGATCGATCCGACCGGGCACGGCCGGCGCATTCAGGGATAAGGGAAGCACGGGTACGGCATCCGGCCAAACCGCGACGGCTTCCGCGGCGCTGGAAATAGTTTCGATGTTAACCGGACAGCCAATAAGGTCGGCTAAATTAGAGATCCTCTCGGGATCATCGATGAGGAGGAGCGGCGGCAGTTCTGCTGCGTGGCGCGCCCAGGCCAGGCACACGATTTCGCCACCGATACCTGCCGGCTCGCCCATGGTAACGGCGATTGGCAAATGATGCGTTGCAGCGGCCGCAGCGTCATTAAGCGTCATACTCGCAGATCGATGAATGCTGAACGGCGCAAGTCGCGCAAATAGCGGCGCGACAGCATATCGACGCGCTGGCGCAGCAATGTGTCGCGAATTTGATCGCGCGGCAGCGCGCCAGCCTCCTGGCGCTCA
>JBLHHE010000006.1:0-15974 GCA_047616465.1 Alphaproteobacteria bacterium | reverse complement strand
AAAAGAGGCTCTAGGTTAGGCACTACGGCGGGGAGAGACGGTGTCTTTAAGGTAATGACGACATAATCTTGGGGGCCGAAATCGGCGGGGTCGTCGGAGGCGGCGACACGCACCGTTGTCTCTCCGTTCTCATCGACCAGTTTGGCGCCATTTTCGCGCAGTGCCGCAAGATGGGCGCCCCGCGCCAGCAGGCTGACGTCATGGCCTGAATCGGCCAACCGGACGCCGAGAAACCCGCCAATGGCGCCGGCGCCGACGATGCAAATTTTCACGCCCGATCCTTCCGCCTGCGCCTCGCCATGAGTCTACTCCGGCGCTGCTGGCCTGTCGCGGTTAAAGAAGTTCAAGAATGTTCTCTGGTGGCCGGCCGAGCCTGGCTTTGTCGTCGGCAACGACAATCGCCCGCTCGATCAGGATCGGATTATCCACCATCGCTTGCACCAAGGCGTCGTCGTCCAGGTTGGTGTCGCTGAGCCCGAGATTTTTATAGGGCTCTTCGCCTTTGCGTATCAGATCGCGCGGCGCCATGTCGAGCATCGCCAGCAGTTCCTTGAGGCGCGCGGCGCTGGGCGGCGTTTTCAGATACTCGATTATCTGCGGCTCGATTCCGCGCTCCTGTAATAGTTGCAAGGCGGCTCGCGACTTGCTGCAACGCGGGTTGTGGTAGATCACGATCTGGTCGCTCATCTTGGTTCCTCCAGCTGGCCAACTTAATCCGCTATTTTCATATCGGGCGCGGCTTTGGCGGTAAAGCCCTGGCTCGCTTCCCGAAAATCCCAACCGTTGAAATCGGGCCTTTAGGCAATGAATTGTTAACCATAATGGCAAATATTAGGCGCTTAATCCTGCCCGAGATACGGGTAGAGGAAATTCACTGGCGCAAGGAACATCCAAATGTCTACTGGGGTTTTGTCGGATCTGACCGTGTTGGTCGTCGATGATGAAGAGCCGATCCGCGAACTTATTTGTGGTATTCTCGATACGTTTGGCGTTCGAAAAGTTCGTCAGGCGACCGATGGTCTGGGCGCTTTTCGGGATATGAAATCCCATGCGCCGGACGCGGTTATCACCGATCTCATGATGAAACCCGTCGATGGCCTGGAGTTTACCCGCGCCGTGCGCACTGACCCCAATTGCCCGGTTCCCGACGTGCCGATTTTAATGGTCACCGGCCATTGCGAAAAACACCATGTCGAAGAGGCCCGCGACGCCGGCGTGACTGAATTTCTGGCGATGCCCGTGACCGCCAACTCAATCGCCGAACGCCTGACCTCGGCGATCCAACGGCCGCGGCCATTTGTGCGGGTGCGCACTTTCGTTGGTCCGGAACGCCGTCGCCGGCAACTGCCTATCGTCTCGGCCGCCACCCGGCGCGCGAGCGACCGCGCACAACATGCGCAAGCGGCCGCCCAGACATAACCCGGCCTGCTTGGTTAGCTCATCCCTGCCGTGCGCGGCAGCCACATGGCGATATCCGGGAAAAGAGTGATCAGCATCACCAGGAATAAGGTGAAGATGAAGAACGGCGCCACGCCGTTGAATATCTTATTCAAGGGCACATCAGGGGCCATCTTCGCCATCACATAGACATTGATACCTACCGGCGGCGTAATCAAAGCCAGTTCCGCCATGATCACTGCATAGACCCCGTACCATATTGGATCGTAGCCAAGATTGAGGATAATCGGCAGCGTGAACGGGATCGTCAGAATGAGCATTCCCCACACGTCGAGGACCATGCCGAGCACGATATAGAGCAGGCTGATCATCAGCATGACCATCAGAGGGCTAAAGTCGGCAGCGGTTATCCAGCCGACGACCCCTTCGGTCAGGCCGGTCAACACGACGAATTTACCCATCATATGGCCGCCGATGATGATGACAAAAATCATCGCCGAGGTATGCACCGACTTAAGCAGCGATTCTGTAAAGTTGGTCCAGTTAAGGCGCCGCATCACGATGGAGATAATCAACAACGCCAGAACGCCAACCCCGGCGGCTTCGGTCGGTGTAAAGATGCCACCATAGATACCGCCGATGACGACGATGAAGGTCAGGAAGACCGGAAAGACCTTGGTCAACGATACGATTTTTTCGCGCGCCGAGTACTTCTCGCCGATGGGCCCGAGTTCCGGGTTGATCATGCAGCGAACGGCGATCGTGACGGAATAGCCGATTGTCATCAAAATGCCTGGAATGATGCCGGCGATGAACAGCGCACCGATCGAGGTTTCGGTCAGGATGCCATAACCGACCATGATAATGCTGGGCGGGATTAGAATGCCCAGGGTACCCGCGGCGGAGATGCTGCCGGTGGCGAGCGCGTCGTCATAATTGTAACGGCGCATGGCTGGAATACACATCGGACCCATCGTCGCCACGGCGGTAACGCTGCCGCCCGACACGGCGCCGAAACCGGCGCACGCCACAACCGACGATATCGCCAAGCCGCCGGGAAGGCGGCCGAGCCATCGATAGACGCATTCGTATAGATCGAAGGCGATGTTGGTTCGCTGGACGAGTTGCCCCATCATGAAATACAGCGGGACGGCGACGAAGACGAAGCTTGTGCCCTGATCGAAGAAGGTTATCGACAGTTGTGTCTCGGCAAAGTTTGACTCGCCGACGGCGAAAAAGCCCACAGCCGCGGTCGTTAACATGGCGAACCCGATGGGAACGCCCATAACGATCAGCACCATCATCCCGGCAAAGCCGAGGAGGCCTACAATACTCGGGTCCATGGTTAGTCCCCCAACCCAGTTGAATCGGTTCGCGAAAATTCCTTGGCGTTAAGCAAGGTCGCGATAAACCGCATGACAAAATAAAAGATCAAGATGACGCACATGGCAAAAACGGCAAATTGCTGGAGCCAGATCGGCAATTGGACATATTCGGTGATCCGACCCAGTTCCAAGTCGAACAGGAACTCTTCCCACGCATGGCGGCCGAGCAGATAAAACAGCCAGATGGCGCAGGCAGAATAAACCGCGTCGAATGCCGCCTGCACGCGCGGGGGCATATTTGCGACCACCAACTCCATGCGGATATGCCCGTTCTGACGGGTGCATTCCGGAATCGCCAGGGCGAATATCATCAACAGCATCCATTCGTTGAATTCGAGCCCCCAGATGAGCGGAGCATTGAAGACATAGCGGAGGAAGACGTCGGTGATGACGACGAGAAAAATAGCCGGCAGGACGATCAATGCGACGAAGCGGTCCAAATTTTTGGAAATTGCGTAAAAAACCTTTTCGATGGTTTCCATCGGCAGGTAACCTCTCAATAGGGATTAACGGCCGGGACAAAAAGCGCCCCGGCCGTTGAGCCCAACTACTATTTCATGTCGTACATGCCCTGAACGGGATTGTTGATGGCGTCGAGCATGATGTCGTTTGCCGACATCGCTGCGTACTTCGCAGCCAGCTTTTTAATATCCGCCATGAACGCCTTGGCCGGCAGGCCTTTCTTCTCAGTGTCGGCAACCCAGGTCGCCTCGACGCCGGAAACGGCTTTCCGCCAACGGTCGAGTTCTGCCCCGGTGATGTCGACCTTCTGCAGGCCCTTACCTTGCATGATGCTTACGTTGACCTGTCCACCATAATCGTAGAAGCCAACGCCCTCGGCGACCGCCATCTGGCGCCCCCAATTGTTGACCACGACCTGCAGGTCGGCGGGTAGGTCGTCGAACCAGTCTGCCGACATGCAATATTCGATGGTCAGCACGTTAAAGCCGTTCGAAGAGCGGTACTTGGCAACTTCGTGCAGCTTGAAGATAAGCGCCGCAGCGTCGTTGAAGTGGATCGCGTCCAATGTGCCGCGCTGTATCGCGGTGTAGGCGTCCGCGCCCGGCATTGAGACTTGGGTAGCGCCCAGCGCAGCAATGATCGCCGAATGGGTGCCGCCGCCGGCACGTACCTTCATGCCCTTGACGTCTTCGAGCGTCCGAACAGGCTTATTGTTGTACAAATGGTACGGGCCTGTATGGGCTTCGCGCATGATCTTGACGCGGAACCGCTCGAACTCTTTCTTCAGGTACTTCGGATAGAGATGCTCGGCCGTCGCAATCGCTTCGTGCGAATTGTTGAACTGGAAGGGCAGACCCAACCCGCCAACCATGTTGTAGTCGCGCGAGGTGTAGAGCGAGAAACACGGCGCCTGATCGGAAAGGCCGGTTCGCGTTGCCTTGCGGCCTTCACGCACGCTGTGGACTGTCTGGGACCAGGTCGTCTCGACCTTAATCTTACCGTTCGACATACGTTCGAGATTATCGAAAGCCTGGATTTGCAGCTTGGCTAGCCCAGAGACGCCTGGAATATGGCTCGACGAGCGAAACGTAATTACCGGCCCGTCATAAGAGACGTTGTTCTTGCCGTAATTGTCGAGTTTGCCATCGAACCAGTCGAGCGTGACTTGTGAATCTTTTTTAGCTTGCTCGATGGTGTCGCCGATTTTGCCGGCGTTAGCCGGTCCCGACACGCTAAGCGCCAATGCGGCGCCGAACGCGAGGCTCGTGGTTGATAATAGTACTTTACGCATGTTTTTCCTCCCTACAGGCGTGAGTATTTAGTTCCCATCCGTTCAGATTTAGTGTGTGGGCCGCCCCGGATTGGGTCAAGGTGTCCCCTGGTAAAACTTTCGATACATCCTAACTCGTTGTATGCCTACTTTAGGTGTCTTTGGTGTTGATTCGAACAGCCAAAGACAGCGCCGGTAAAATGGGCGCGAGATCTCGCAACCCTACTTGATCGCAAGCGGGTTACACGGTGAACCGACGGCGCCGGTAATCGGCAGCGCCGGCCCGACAAACATGAATTCGTAGACTTTGTCGGCTTCGCAATCGTCGGCGAGGTCTTTCAAATACCAAATCTCGCCCATCGTCAGACCCATAATCGGAATGGCGATCCAATGCCAGGGTTGGTTGATGTTTTCGTCGGTTTCGCACGGGCGCACTTCGTTGCCCCAGGTGTCGGATGCGTAGCCGGCGATTTTTTTCTCGTAAATCCAGTCGAGGGTCTCGAACGCCAGGCCGGGGGCATCGCCGCCGGCGTAGCCGTCCCAGCTACCATCTTTAAGGCAACGTTCCATCATGCCGGTGCGCAGCACCACATAATCGCCCTCGCGCACTTCGACCCCCTGCTTTTCAGCAGCTTCGTCGAGATCGGCGCAGGTGATCGGGTAGCCGTCTTCCAGGCAATCGACGCCTTTGACCCGCGGCAGGTCGAGGAAGACACCGCGACCGACCATCTTATCCTTGGTCTTTTCGATGCCGGCCTTTTGCGCGCCGGCGGTCGTCACTTCGCGGCAATCGTAGCCGTTCCACATGAAATCTTCGAAAAACACATGGCCGAGACCGTCCCACTGGGTGCCGCATTGCAGCGGCATCATGATTAGATCGTCGGCGCCGCGAATGCCGCGATGGTCGAGAACGCCGGAATAGGCGTCGGTGCCGGTGCGGGTCATCATATGGATCGGGTTGAACCGGCCCATGGCGGGATACGGCGTCTTGGCGCCCTGGGGTCCGAACTGATCGTAGTTGAGGCCCAGGGACATGGTCTTGCCCTTCTTCACCAACTGGGCGGCGCCGACAATGTCGTCGGGCGTGGTGTAGTTCAGCGTTCCGATCTCGTCGTCAGGGCCCCACCGGCCCCAGTTCTTGTATTTCTCGGAGTATTCGGTGAGCAAGGCACGTGTTACCCGCATATCGCTTTTTGGATTCGCCATTGTTATTTCCTCTTCATTACGGCTTGGATTTATGGATCTTGTTCAATGGGTAAATGTTTCGAGGCGTATCGGGGCTTCCGGTATGGGATCAGCCAGGAAACCCTGCGCCAGAAACGGCACGAGATAGGCCAGTGACGCATCCATGTCGGAGGGGTCGCAGGCGTTGTCGGTCAGCGTTTGGATGCGCCCGGGATTGGCCATCGTGTAGACCATCGTTCCGAGCAGGAAATGGAACCGCCAATACAAATCGCGCGGCGGCAGGTGCGGCAGGGCGTCGGCCAGGGCCGTCAGGAACTGCGCGCTGGAATCGTCGAAATGATGGGCCAGCAGCGCGCGGGTGTCTTCGGAGGCGTCGGCGGCCATGCGGGCCCGCAGTCGGGCGAACGTGGCGCCGCCATGACGGCCGCGCATGCCCGGTTCAAGGAAGGCCGAGATAATCTGCTGCAACAAGGGCAGGCGGCCTTCGCCCTCGCCGCATTCGCTGAGCAGTTTCAGGCGTTCGTCGGCGATGGGGATGGTGTGACGGGCAAACACCGCCTCCAACAGTCCCTTTTTGGAGCCAAAATGGTAATGGACCGCGGCGGTGTTGACGCCGGCATGGGCAACGACCGTGCGCAAGGAGGCGCCATTAACCCCGTGTTCGGAGAATAGATATTCCGCCGAATCGAGAATGCGCGTCCGCGTCGATTCCCCCCTCGGGTCAATCGCAACTTCGGCGTGGTGAGCCGGTACTGTCACTTATCCTCCCCTAAACCGATTTGCGAACCGGTTTTCTTTTAAGCTTAATCAAACGCTTGATTTAGTCAACCGAATTGGTCCGGCCAACGCGCTTTCATGGCCGTACCGCAACGAAGATTTGATCTGCGGGAGGTCCGTGATACGAACGTGATAAGAATAAGGGCGGACCTGGATCATGATAGTTGATTTTAGACCTGCCAATTTTATGATGCGGCACAACGGGCCGAAGCTTAGGGGACTGTCGAATGGATGAGCTAAAAATCGACCGGGCGGCCATGGGGCGCTTGGCGAAGGCGTTGAACTTCATCTGCGGCGCGGATCATCCGACGACAATTGCGCTGGCGGCGGCGGCCGAAAGCGGTTCCGAACAAGAGATCGCGAAAGCCCGTAAGCTGTTTCTGGGCTTGAAGCCGGGAGAGCGCCGGGCCGCATTGACCATGCTCGCCGATTGAGCGGCGCCGTATAGGGTTGCTTAGCCCGGCCGCGCCTCCAACACGTCGGCCACCCAGTCGGTCATATATTCCACCGCCAGTTTGCCGTTGTCGCACTGGCAATGCTCGACGCCGCCATCTTCGGGGCCGAAGATTTTCAGATCGGCGCGCGGGCTGCTGGTCGCGTTGTCGATGGTGTCATGGGCCATTTGCACCGGAATTTGCCGGTCGCCGCCGCCATGAACGACAAGCAGGGGGCACTGAATGTTGGGCACCGCCTCGCGGAGATTCATGGCCCGGGCGATCTCGAGAAACTCGTCGGTGGAGTTGGTGCCGAATACCCAGTTCATATGCTCGACCCAGTGGGAGACCGACAGGGCCGTGCCCGTGCCGTCGATACGGCCTTCGGTGATCGGGCCCCAATCCCAGATGGCGCCCCAGGCGACGCAGCATTTCAGACGATGCTCGAACCCGGCCGCGCGCGGCGCGTAATAGCCGCCGAGGCTGATGCCAGCGATACCGATGCGGTTGGAATCCACGTCCGAGCGGGTCTCCAGATAATCGACGGCGGCGGCGGCCGGCACCTCGACTTCGGGGAACAGTTTTAGATCGCGCAGGCGTAAGGCCTCGCCGACGCCGGGATGGTCGACCAACAGCACCGACACGCCGCGGCGGCTATATTCCTGGGGCACGCGCGATAGATAAAGATACTCCTTCATCACATCGAGGCCGTCGAAATGGATCAGGCAGGGCGGGTTCGGCTCGCTGCTCTGCGCCGGCACGAACAGCGCCGGTAACGAGGTGCCCTTATAGGGGATCTCGACCCATTCCATGTTGTCGCCGCGTTGCTCGACGCCGGTGCGAAAGCAGGCGAGCATGTGTTTGTAGGTCTCGATGCGCTGGGGATCTTCGGATTTGCACATGCGCTCGGCGGTCATGTAATTGATCGCGGCGCGCAGATATTTCTCGCCGGCGCTGAGATTGTTGCCGGCCGCTTCATCGACCTTGGCCAGGCGCTCGTTGCGGTCGCCCATGGCCGACCAGTTGGCGTGCCAAGCCTCGTTCGCCGCGTCGTCGTTGGCGCCGGCCAGCGGCTTGAGATCGCGGCAGGCTTCGTCGATTTCAGACATCACCGCGCCGGCGTTCAGCGTCATCAACGCCGCCATCGACCAAGGATAGTTATCTGGAAAATACTCGAACATCTGCTTCTCCACCGTTTAAGTGTTGTTGGTTAGCCCGCCGACAGATCGGACATTATCTTATACAGCTCCGCCTGGGCCTCAAAACCGATGCCCGGCTGCTCGCTCAAGGTGATGTAGCCGTCGACGATTTCGGCGTCGTCGGCGAAACCGGAAAACATGCCGAAGGTATTGGGATAAGACTCGCATAATCCCAGCCCGAACCCGGCGGCGATGTGGAGCGACATTTGATTGCCGCCATGGGGCATCACCGATTTTGGCGACCAGCCATGCTCGGCCAGCATCGCCAGGGTGCGCGACATCATGGTGACGCCATAGCTTTGCGGCGGGTCGATCTGGATGACGTCGCGGTCGGGCCGCATGCCGCTATAGCGCACCAGATTGCGCACATCCTGGGTCGAAAATAGATTTTCGCCGGTCGCCAGCGGCGGTTCGTAGAATTCCGCCAGTTGCGCGATAAGCGCGAAGTCGAGGGGATCGGCGGGCTCCTCGTACCAGCGCAAATTATACGGCGCCAGGGCGCGGCCATATTCCAGCGCCGTTTCGGGATCGAAGCCGCAATTGGCGTCGACCGCCAACAGCTGACCGTCGCCGACCAGTTCGAGAACCGCTTCGAGGCGCGCCAAATCTTCGGCCAGCGGCGCGCCGCCGACCTTCATTTTGAGCTGGGTGTAGCCCATCTCCTGATAGCCCCGCATCTCGGCGAGCAATTCGGGCACGCCCTTGCCCGGTTGGTACCAGCCGCCGCCCACATAGACGAACATGCGCTCCGCCGTTACGCCGCCGCTATAGCGGTCGGCGATGACCCGGTAGAGCGGTTTCTCCTCGATCTTGGCGACGGCGTCCCAGATCGCCACCTCGATGGTGCCGACGGCGACCGAGCGTTCCGTATGGCCGCCGGGCTTTTCGCCCTGCAGCATGATGGCCAGCGCTTTCTCCGGATCGATATTGTCGCCGGCCTCGTTCAGCAGGGCGGCGGGCCCGGCCTTGTCGAGGCGTGGGATCAGCCGGTTGCGCATCTGCGCGCCGCAGGCATAACGTCCGGTCGAATTAAAGGCGTATCCGACCACGGGCGCGCCGTCGCGCACCACGTCGGTGATTACGGCGACGATCGAGGTGGTCATCTGGCTGAAGTCGAACACCGCGTTGCGCAGGGTCGAGTTCACGGGAACGGCGATTTCGCGAATATCGATAATTTTCATAGAACAGGTTTTACGACTCCTATCGCGTGACGCCAACGGGGTGCGGCAGAAAATATCTCTGACTTGTCATATCCAGGTTAGGCGAGGATCATAGGGGCACGTCATAAACAGCGGGGAGGGGACACATCATGGCCCAGTTAACCGAAGCCTATGCGCAGGGCGCGTCCGACGTGCCGCGGATCGGCGATACCATCGGCGTCCATTTCGATAAATCGGTGGCGCGCTGGGGCGGCCATGATGCGCTGGTGGCGCCCCACCAGAATATTCGCTGGAGCTGGGCCGAGTTAAAACAACGCGTCGACGACTTCGCCGCCGGGCTGATGGCACTGGGTCTCGCGCCGGGCGAACGCATCGGCATCTGGTCGCCGAACAATATGGAATGGGTGGTCACCCAGTTCGCCACCGCCAAGGCCGGCTTGATCCTGGTGAATATCAATCCCGCCTACCGGTTGGCCGAGCTGGAATTCGCGCTCAACAAGGTCGAGTGCAAGGCATTGATCACCGCGACCGCGTTTAAGTCGAGCGACTATGTGGCCATGCTGCGCGAGCTGGCGCCCGAGATCGTCACCGCTGCGCCGGGCGAACTCCACGCGGCGAAACTGCCCCATTTGCGCACCATCATTCAGATCGGCGGCGCGCAAAGCGCCGGCATGCTGTCGTTCGACGCGGTGATGGCGGCAGGCGCCGCGGCGGGTCACGGCGCGGTCGAGGCCCTGGCCGATACACTACACTCCGCCGACCCGATCAATATTCAGTTCACCAGCGGCACCACCGGATCGCCCAAGGGCGCGACCCTGACCCATCATAATATTCTCAACAATGGCTATTTTGTCGGCGAGACATTCGCGCTCACCGAAGCCGACCGAATGTGCATTCCGGTGCCGCTGTACCATTGCTTCGGCATGGTGATCGGCAATCTCGCTTGCCTCACCCACGGTAGCGTTATGGTGTTTCCGGGTGAGGCATTCGATCCGCTGGCGACTTTGGAGACCCTTGAGGCGGAACGCTGCACTGGCCTGCTCGGCGTGCCGACCATGTTCATCGCCCTGTTGCAGCATGCCGATTTCGAACGCTTCGATCTGGCCAGTCTGCGCACCGGCATGATGGCGGGTTCGCCGTGCCCGGTCGAGGTCATGAAAGAGGTCATCGACAAGATGAACATGGACCAGGTGACTATCGGTTACGGCATGACCGAAACCAGTCCGGTCTCCACGGCGACCGATCTCGACGATCCCCTGGATCGGCGCGTCGGCTCGGTCGGCCGGGTGCATCCCCATGTGGAGATCAAGATTGTCGATGAGGAAGGCCTGACCGTCGCCCCCGGCGCCACCGGCGAGTTCTGCGCCCGTGGCTATCATGTGATGCGCGGCTATTGGGACGATGACGCGCGAACGGCGGATTCGATCGACGCCGGCGGTTGGATGCACACCGGCGATCTGGCGACCATGGACGCGGACGGCTATGTGAATATTGTCGGCCGCATCAAGGACATGGTGATCCGCGGCGGCGAGAATTTGTTCCCGCGCGAGATCGAGGAATATCTCTACCGTCACCCGAAAGTCGCCGACGTGCAGGTGTTCGGCGTGCCCGACCCGAAATATGGCGAAGAGCTGTGCGTCTGGATCAAGCTGGCCGAGGGCGAGACCGCCGACGACGGGGAAATCCGCGACTTCTGCCAGGGCCAGATCGCCCACCATAAGATCCCGCGCTACATCCAGTTCGTCGATGTCTTCCCCATGACGGTGACCGGCAAGGCACAGAAGTTCGTTATGCGCGATCAGGTGATCGAGGAACTCGGTTTGGGCGAAGCGAAGACGGCTTAGGGGGAAGAGAGGCGAGGGGGGCGGCTGGCGGTTAGCTATAGGCTCAACTTCATGTGCGAAGGCGCCGGCGTCGGCGACCGCTGCGACGCGCTGGTCGAGGCGACGTTTGCGCGCGAGTAGGGATTGACTGTTTCTTTCGGGGCGATCACCGCCAAATACTGGTTTTAAGCGGAATATCCCGTTACCGTTGCACGCGGACTGACGGTGGAATACCCTCATATTTAAGTCCAATTAGGAAACGCATAGTGACAGTCACGATGAAAAACACAGAAGCCGTGACCCTGGTGGAAACTGCGCTCGAAAACATACGCCGCGATATCCTTACCGGCGTGATCGTGCCCGGAAGCAAATTGCGAATCGACGATTTGCGCGCCAATTACGGTATCGGCGCGAGCCCGCTGCGCGAAGCGCTGTCGCGTCTTGTGTCTAGCGGACTTGTTACGACGCAGGGCCAAAAGGGGTTCCGGGTAGCGCCTGTCTCGAAGAACGACTATCGCGACATCACGGAAACCCGAAAGTTGCTCGAACGCGCGGCACTCAGTGAATCCTTGAAGAACGGCGACGACGGTTGGGAGGCTCGAATCGTCGGCTGCTATGACCGGTTGGATCGGGAACACGAGATCCTGCACGAAACTTCCGGTGCTTCGGCCGAAGCATGGGAACTTGCGAACGAGGAATTTCATGAAGCGTTGGTGGCGGCCTGCGTATCCGCCTGGGTGCTAAATTTCAGACGGGTGATCTATGACCAAGCGACCCGGTACCGGCGTCTGTTTATTTTAGAGCCGGAAACAAAACGCATCGCTCACGATGAACATGGCGAGATGATGCGCGCTGCCGTGGCGCGCAATGTCGAGAAATCGTGCCAGTTGGCGGAGTCGCACTCTGATCGTAATTACGATTTGACGACAAGGCTCTTCGGCGAGTAATCCCCGTCCGGCCTCAGCCCTCTTCGATAATGTTGACCAGCGTCCCGATGCCCTCGACCTCGATTTCGCAGGTGTCGCCCGGCTGCATGAAGATTTGCGGGTCGCGGGAGAAGCCGACGCCGGCCGGCGTGCCCGAGGCGATGACGTCGCCGGGCAGCAGCGGCACCAGGTTCGACACGTAGGCAATGATCGTCGCCACGTCGAAGATCATGTCGCGCGTGTTGGCGTTCTGCAGGGTCTCGCCGTTGAGGCGGGTGGAAAGGTTCAGGTTTTGCGGGTCGGGTATCTGGTCGGCGGTGACCATCCACGGGCCGAAGCCGCCGGTGCCGAAGAAGTTCTTGCCCGGTGTGATCTGGGTGGTGTGGAACTGCCAGTCGCGCGCGCTGGCTTCGTTGAAGCAGGAATAACCGGCGACATGGCCGAGCGCGTCTCCGGCGGCGATGTAGCGGCCGGGCGTGCCGATGATCACGGCGAGTTCGCACTCGTAGTCGAGCTGGTTCACCCGGGGCGAGCGCAACAGCGGCTCGCGGTGGCCAACCAATGTTTCGGCAAAGCGCAGGAATAGCGGCGGATGCTCGGTCTTCGAGCGCGGCAGCCCGGCGTCGATGGCTTCCTGCAAATGGTCGGCATAGTTGACGCCGATACAAAATATATGAGCCGGGTCGGGGATGACGGGCAGATACCGCACGCCGTCGAGCGCGTGGTCGGGCGCCTCGCCGCTATAATTTGCCGCGGCCTCGATCTGGCGATCGGCAATGAGCTGGCGCAACGAGGCGACGCCCAGGCGCGCCGTCAGATCGACGATCCCGGTATCGGTGGCCAGTCCAACACGCGGGCCCGCGCCTGCGTCGAATGTCATTAATCGCATTGGCAAAACCCTTGCAAAGACGGATTGAGAGGAAATGGCCCCGCCGGGCGGAACCGAAATGCCGCTCCACCCTGACCCTGGGAGAAAATATTAGGTGTTAGTCAGTCGCCTGACAACATTTCCCCACCGTCTACGCCGTAGATGAAACCGTAGACTAAGCCGCCAAGGTGTCGCGTACGACCTTGGCGAGCTCGGCTCGTCTAAAAGGTTTGCTCAACAGGGGATCGTCAAAGCCGGGTATCTTGTTGTGTGTGTAGAGGTCGGAAGCATAACCCGACATGAACACGACCTTCAGTTTGGGGTCGAGGATCTTCGCCTTAGCGGCAAGCTCCGGGCCACTCACACCGCCCGGCAACACCACATCGCACAGCAGCAATTCGATATTTCCTGCTTCTTTTTCGAATACCCGCATGGCGGTGTCGGCGTCGCCTGCTTGGAATATCCGATAACCCAATCCCTCCAAGATGGTAACTGCCAAATTTCGGATATCGGGCTCGTCTTCCAGAATTAGGATGGCTTCGCCCTGTCCCCGATTAGGATCGTCGTTTAGGGCGCCCGAGCAGACCGGCAGATATTGTTTGCCAATTCAGCCGCCATCGAACTTTTTCGAGCCGATCGTCCCGATCAAATCATTGGTTTGAATTTGCTGGATTTGGTCCTGCCGGCTGACCGTGACGAAGTCGAAGGATTTATCTCGGAAATTCTTCAGGGCAAGCGGCTACCGTTCGCCGAGCGCCGGCGTATACGCCTCGATGGCACTGAATTCGACAGCGAGTCTAGCGGCGTGCCGTTTACGTGGGACCGTAGCGCGGCGATCCTCATTATCACGCGCGATATCACCGAGCGTAAGCAATCGGAAGCGCAGCTCCGTCAATCTCAGAAAATGGAAGCGGTCGGCCAGCTTACCGGCGGTGTCGCCCATGACTTCAATAATCTGTTGGCGATTATCCTGGGTAATGCGGAACTGTTGAAAGAACGCGTCGATGAGCATGATTTGACCGACCCGGTGATACGGGCCGCGACACGAGGCACCGATCTTACGCAGAAACTGCTCGCCTTTTCGCACAAGCAACCGTTGTGGCCGAAAGTGCTCAGGTTGAATGATGTAATTGATAGTATGACCGGAATATTGCGGCGAACCTTGAGCGAAGCGATCGAGATTAAAACGGTCACGACTGCGGATATGTGGGAGGTCGAGGCCGATGAGAGTCAGCTGGAAAATCTGCTGTTGAACCTGGCGATCAACGCCCGAAACGCCATGCTGAACGGCGGCGTACTTACCATCGAAACCGCTAATATCAATATCGATAAGGAACAGGCTGTAGAATTGGATGTCTCGTCTGGCGATTATGCGACGCTGACCGTCTCCGATACGGGTAGTGGAATGTCAGCCTTGGTGCTGGAACACGCCTTCGAACCGTTCTTCACGACACAGGAAGTGGGTGAGGGCAGCGGACTTGGGTTGAGCATGGCCTATGGTTTTGCCAAACAGTCGGGGGGGCTGCTGGTGATCAAAAGCCAAGTGGGACACGGTACCACCGTCACGCTTTATTTGCCCAAGGCTTCGCAGTCTCAAGCCCGCAATGCGGGGGTCAACACAGACGCGCGGCAACTCGAAGCGCGCGGCGAGACAATTCTGGTGGTCGAAGACGAACCGGACATGCGGCAGATCGCCGTTTCGTTACTGCACGATCTGGGTTACCGGGTTCTCGAAGCGGATATGGGAGTGGCTGGCATAGAAACGTTAAACGCCGAATCTAGGATCGATCTGCTTCTAACGGACATGGTGCTTCCCGGCGGCATGAGTGGTACTGAGCTGGCGCTGGCAGGCAAAGAAAGTCACCCCGAAATTAAAATATTGCTCATGTCGGGCTATGGCGCCGAAGACGTTCCGACTGATATTCACTACAACGATAATGTTGAGTTTCTAAAAAAGCCGTTCAGCAGGGACCACTTAGCCCGAATGGTGCGTGATGCGCTGGATGGGAAAAGGAGGGGAATATGACCGCAGGTAGACTGCTCATAGTAGATGACGAGCCGGATTTCGGTGAATTCGTCCGCAAGGTCGCCGTTGGCATGGGCTTCGAGGTTACGGTCACAGACCGGGCCGTAGCGTTCCAGCAGGCTTACAAGCAGGTCGATCCCACTGTTTTGATTTTGGATATTATTATGCCCTATACCGATGGCATAGAATTGCTGATGTGGCTGGCCGATCAGAAGTGCACTGCGAGAATCATAATCGCGACCGGCTACACCGAACAATATGGCTGGATGGCTGAAATTTTAGGTAAAGCGCATGGCCTTGCCTTCGAAACTGTCCTGAATAAACCGATGACCCCTGACAAGCTGCGCGCCGCATTGACGGGCAATTCATAGAACTGATTGCCGCCTATGGGCATTGACTCAATTGGCGGCTGCGCGACGTAGATCTATTATTGCGCGGCTACAGCCGGGGTTTTTTCAGACGGGTCGATCAACTGACGCAGGCGGTCGCTGAGTTCAACACGGGTGAACGGCTTCTGCAGAAGCTCGTAGGTTTCATCGATGTCTATCGCCGACGTATTGGCCCCCCTTGTGTGGCCAGACATTAGAAGCACCTTGGCGTGAGGATGGTAGTTCGGTAATTCCCGTGCGATTTCGGGTCCCAGCATGCCTTTGGGTAAAATAACGTCCGTCAGTAGGACGTCGATGGTATCCAAGACTGCCATCGCCGCTAAAGCTTCGGGCCCATCGCTGGTCGCTATCACTCGATAGCCAATCTTGGTTAGCTGTCGGACAACGGGTCCCTTACATCGGCATTATCCTCGACGACAAGAATTGTGGCCTCGGCGCCGTCGGCATAACTTTCTGTGGGGGGGGCGACGTGGATTTCGGATACAGGACTTTCAGCGATTGGAAGATAAAGCATCACCGAGGTGCCTTGCCCTGGCTCGCTCACAATTTCGATATTGCCGCCTGATTGTGAGACAAAACCGTAGACCATACTAAGGCCGAGGCCGCTGCCGGCACCGACCGGTTTGGTCGTGAAAAAGGGTTCGAATACATGGTTGCGTACGCCCTTCGTCA
>JBLHHE010000005.1:0-16106 GCA_047616465.1 Alphaproteobacteria bacterium | reverse complement strand
CCACCCTTGTAGCAATCCATGAGTGGGAAAAGCGCGAGCAGTATGAAGAATATTTCGAGTGGCGAGGTCAGCGGGGTGATCTTGGGACGCTGCGCCAATGGCTAACACAACCAATTTCTGTGCGCTACTTTGATAAGAAAGTTTGATACGCCGGGCCAGTTAACAACGGCTGTTCCAGGCAACTGACATTATCGGAGATTTATTGCCAATAGTGGACATTGACTATGATTGGAGCAGCGTTCGACGTTTGCCTATTTTTTAGGAATAGAGCACCGAGTTGCCGTCCGAGGGGCTAAATCGGACACCGATCAAGCAATGAAATACTGCTTGATAGTCCTGGCGTTGGTTGCACTTTAATAATACCTCGCCGGAGCTATCTTTGAAAATTCCGGTGCGCTAGGCTATTTCCCACAGGAAGTGTGTCTCCAACTTTGCTGCGTATTTTTACGGCAAGGAAAATAATAAGTGGAGCACCTGCGAATATAGCGTCTCTTGGACGTAAAGGGTCGACACAAACCAGGGAGAGAATCAATGAACCAATCGGAATGGACGCGCCGCGCGTTTATGTACACCGCTGCGAGCGCTGGTGCTGCGGCGACTTTCGGCAGGATACCCAGCGCTTCGGCCGCTGAAGGTGACGCCCTGAGGATTTGGGCTAACCCGGGTGTTCACAAAGTCGGCGCCAAGGACTGGAGCGCCATGGCGAGCCAGGCTGGCGTCGAAATTGCCGCAACCGCGAAGAGCGCGCGCGCCGACGAATCCATCCAGAAGATGGTTGTCGGCGACGGCAATAAATTATTCGACGCGGTTACCGATAATGGCGGCGGCATGGAAGACGCTCTGGCTTCGCAAAAGGCGATCGTACCGCTCGATACCAGCCGGATCCCCAACTGGAAAAACATCCTGCCGGTCTACCGGGAAGGTGGTCTGGCGGCCGACACTATCCGCTTCGAGGGTAAGGTCTATTCCACGCCGATGATCTCCAACGCCGATTCCATGGCTTATGACTTCAAGGCTCTGGGTTTCCATCCCGACAGCTGGGGCGTGATGTTCGATGCCCAATTCAAGGGAAGGGTCGCCCTGCAGAACGACTTTGGGCCGACCCTGACCAATATGGGGATCTATCTCAAGGAAACCGGCAAGATCGACATCGAAAACCCCTCCAGCATGAAGCCCGACGAGGTTAAGGCGGTCTGCCAGTTCCTCATCGAATGGAAGAAGAAAGGCCAGTTCCGCACCTTCTGGGACGGTTTCCAGAACGGTGTCGGTATTTTGGCCAGCGGTGAGGTGCTGATGTCGTCATGTTGGGAGCCGATCCAGATCGTCGCCAACAAAAAGGCCGGCGACACAGCCGACATCCGCTACGGCACCATGAAAGAAGGGCACCAGACCTGGAACAACATGATCATGCTCACCAGGGGTGGCCTCGAGCGCGGCATGGATGAGCAGTACTACAAACTCGCCAACGTCTACCTGTCGCCGTGGTTCGGTTCGCGCACATTGTCAGGCTTGGGCTTTGCCCCGCAGATGACGGGCGTCGATGAATACATCAAGGCCAATCCGACTGACTTCCCGGCCGATGTGCAAGAGAGAGTGCTCGACATTCTCACGCGCAAGAACGCGCGTTTCGCGGTCAAGGGAAATTCGTGGCAGAACGTGTTCCCAGAACACATTCGCGCTTATCAGGATTGGTGGGCACGCCTGCAGGCAGCCTAAGAAAACGTGAACTCTGTGACGACGCAAAGTGCGTCACCGACAAGGAGAGGCCCGGATGTTCCGGCCTCTCCGGTTTGGTGGCGACGGTTATTGGGCGAGAACGGCATTCAGAAATGGGTGTTTTATATCCCCGTAATATTCTTTGTGCTGTTTTTTGCCGCACCGATCTTCCTAACGGTCGTGTTTAGCTTTTTCGAGCGCACCCAGTTCTGGATGGAACCAGGCTTCACTCTTTTTGCCTATGAGAATTTCTTTACCTCCGCGCGAGCGGAGAACTACGTTTTTTCAATGCTGCATTCCGCCAGCGCCGTGGTGGTCTCGTTCATCATTGGCTTTCCCATCGCAGTGTTCGTGCGCCGCCGTGTCGCTCAAGCTGCGCAGCACCGCGTGATATTGCTGTTCATTCTGCCGTTCATGATTTCAGAGTTGGTACGGGTGTTCGCCATGCGCCCAGTCCTCGGCCGTAACGGCATCATCAATAACTTCCTGATCGATATCGGCATTATCAACGAACCGCTCACAATTATCCTGTTCTCGCCGCTCAGCGTCGTTATCGGTGATGTGATGTCTTTCCTGCCGTTCATGATATTCGCCGGATTTCTGGCGCTGGAAGCGGTACAGGATTACATCTTCGAAGTTTGCGACGATTTGGGCACCGGTCCGGTGCGCCTATTCCGCGACATCATCGTGCCCTTATCGGCACCCGGCATATTCGCAGGCAGCGTATTTATCTTCGTCAATTCCATGGGTGTCGCCCTAGTGCCGACACTGCTCGGAGGGCCTGGCGCAGTCAACGCAGGCTTGATTGCCAATCAGGCAATTGTCGCACTCGATTTTCCCTTAGCTATGGCGATCAGTACAATCATGATTCTTACCCTCGTGCTGTTGCTCTATGTTGGGCACCGGCTGTTCGATCTGACCAAAGTACTCGAACCGATCAGCTGAGTTGACCATGTACGACGACTTCGCCAATCCCTGGACTATCCGACTGAAGTGGAGCTATCTGCTGTTGGTGGCGTTCGCGCTGCTGTCGCCGGTTTTCTACACCATCTACATCTCGTTCAACGAACACGGTTTCGGCGCCCGCATCTACGAATTCACCTTCGATTGGTACCGCATCGTGCTGGGCGACATTTTGCTGGTGGCGTCGCTGGAATGGACAGTTTATCTAGCGGTGACGGCGGTTGCGACGACAATTCCAATGGCCTTGTTGTCGGCCAAATTTTACAAACGTTCGCGCCGCAAGGTCGCCTTCGTGGCGTTGATGCTGTCGCCCCTCTTTGTACCCGCCGACATCATGGGGTCGAGCCTACTGGTGTTCTTCAAGAACCTGTCCGGCGCTTTCACTTGGCTCGGTAAGGCGCTGGGGGTCAGCTGGTTCGACGGCTGGTTCGATCTGGGCTTTTTGACCGCACTGATCGGCCAGATTATCTACACCCACCCTTATGCGTTCGTTGTCATCCTGATCACCATGTCGCGCTACCGCAGCCAGCAGACCGAGGCGGCGCGGTCCTGCGGCGCCACCGCCTGGCAGGCTTTCTGGCAGGTTGAGTTTCCGCAAATCCGGGTCGGTGTGTTCAGCTCGTGCGCCTTCGTTACCATTCTGTCGTTCAACGAAGCGGTACGCACGGGACTGTTGAAGGGAGGCTTCGACACCTTCTCCAATGTGTTGGTTGCACAGATGCTCAACATCGGTATGTCGGGTGAATCTTACGCCATGGCCGGCATTATGAGCATTGTATCGATGACCGTAATTGGCTCGATCCTAATTTATACGCTCTTGCGTGCGGAGCACCTGCAGCGCAAAGCGCGCGCCATGGCCGAACCAGTGATGTCGAGCTGAACGATCGTATCCACAGGTAATTTTCAGGACTATTGAAGAATATGAGCAACCGGTCGGATATCGCTGTCGAAGTCGTCGATCTAGGCAAAAATTATGGTGTGGTTCACGCCTTGAATTCAGTCAGTTTCACGATTGATAGTGGTCAGTACTATGCTCTGCTGGGGCCAAGTGGCGGCGGCAAGACAACACTTTTGCGTTTGATTGGCGGGTTCATCCAGCCGACCTCTGGTCAGGTGTTGCTGCACGGCCGCGACGTCAGCCACCTGCCGCCGAACAAGCGGCCGACCTCGATGGTATTCCAAAGCTACGCGCTGTTTCCGCATATGAACGTCGAACGCAACGTTGCCTACGGATTGAAGCTGCGCAAGGTGCCGCAACTCGAAATGCGCGAGAAGGTCGACTGGATGCTCTCCATGGTCGGGCTCGAAGGTTACAACGATCGCATGCCCCACGAGCTGTCGGGTGGTCAGCAACAGCGCGTGCAACTGGCCCGCTCGCTGGTGCTCGACGCCGATATTCTGCTGCTCGACGAGCCGTTGGCGGCGCTCGACGCGAAACTGCGCAAGGATATGTGTCTGGAACTCAAACGCATCCAGGAAAAAGTCGGCATTACCTTCATCCACGTTACCCATAATCAGGAAGAGGCGCTGACCGTTGCCGATCGTATCGCCATCATTGCCGATGGCGACTTGGTCGAGCAAGGCACTGCGCGCGATATCTACGAAACACCGCAGAAGCGATTCACCGCCGGTTTTATCGGCGACAATAATTTGGTCGACGGCATCGTCGCCAGTAAATCGGGCGAGCGCGTTACGGTCGATCTGGATTACGCCAAGGTCGATATAGCCGCCCCCGGAACCACGGCGGCAGCAGGCGATGCGGTGTCGTTTTCGGTGCGCTCCGAGCTATTGCGTGTGATCGACCCCGGTCAGGCGAGCAGCGATGTCTGGCAGACAGTGCCAGCGACCTATCAAGAGACAATTTATCTCGGCCTCACCACCTCACATCTCGTGCGTCTACCCGATGGCAGCGAGGTGGTCGCCCGCGTGATGTCCGACGAACCGGGCAATGACAAGCTGGAAGCCGGACAGGCGATCACCGTCGGCTGGCAAACCGACCGCGCGCGTCTGCACGTAGCCTAGGCCTAGACCTACGCCGCCGCCACGCAGTCGGCGAATTCCTTCGCATAATCGGTAATTAAGGTACGCAGATCCCGGCCGCGTAGGTCTCCGGGGAACAGCTCGTACTCGAAGGGACCCCGAAAGCCACCTGCCATTAGTTCACCGATCAACCGGGTCATATCCAAGTCTCCAGCGGCCAATGTTTCACGACCGGTAGCGTAACCATTGTCGAATTTCAAATTGCACATTTGGATCAACACGACCGTCTCGGGCGCCTCGTTCAGCAAACCTGGAAAGTCGGGATCCCACCAAGAATGGTTGAGGTCGAGCAGCAGCTTGGCACTGGCATGTGGTTTTATGAGTTCCAGCCCATGGGCGATCGTGTTGATACAGCCCCTGGCCACAATTTCTTTAGGATGAATCGGCTCCAATCCCAAGATCACGCCTTTCGCCTCTGCTTGCGTCGCCATTTCAGCCAAGCCAGATTTGACAAGATCATAGGCATCGGCAAATGGCTTTGACGGATCGCCGGAGCCGGCGCTGATCACCGTCAGCTCCACTGCGCCCAGTTCCGCGGCGATGTCGATCATCTCGCTGTCGCTGAAGTGTGCCTTGTTCTCCGGCTGGGTGCCGGTGAAGTAGCCCGAGCTGTTGAGCGACGACACGCCCAGGCCGTTGTCCTTTAGACACTGGGCCAGCGCTGGCACGCCCATTTCGAGCAACGCTGCGCGGGTAACGCCAACCGAGTCGATACCGGCTTCGGCGACCATCCCGGCAAATTCGGGAAACGGCGTATCTTTGCCGCAGATATAGTGATTTACCGATAATGAGTATTCCATGTTGCCTCCCGTCCCGTCCTCTATGCTTTCAGGTTATTCCTCTGGCGTTGAAATTATCGCCGTGGTCATCGAACGCGGGTCGCGCATCTCCCAGCGGCCCGCTTCAACACGGTTCATAAAATCGCCGCAGATCTGATTGTACAGCGCCGGTTCCTCCAGATTGCACAAATGCCCGGTGCGCGGCATCAAGACCAGCGCCGACGACACGATGGTGCGTTTCATATAGAGGCCGGCATCGAGGCAGGGGTCGTCCTCGTCGCCATTGACCACCAGGGTCGGCACAGTGAGGTCACGCATCTTGTCTTCTAGGTCGTAAAGGGACGGTCGACGACGCTGCACGCCGCGCATGGTGTTGGCGGAACCCAAGCTGGAATGTTCGCAGATCTGGTCCTCGAACTCCTGCCAGCCGCGCGGGTCTTTGTTCTGGAACTGCACCCGGGTCGGTCCCAGGGCGTAGACCTTGCCGAACACCGCCATGGTCTCGTTCTCCATGCGGTCGGCGACTTCGGTGGTCTCGCGGACGAACTGATCGTGCACATCGGCCTTGGCGCCATAGCCGCAGCCGGCGACGACTAGCGACAAGCACCGTTCGGGGTAGGCGAGGCCCATATGCAAGCTGGCGAAGCCGCCCATGGACAGCCCGTTGATATGCGCCTTCTCGATGCCTAATCCGTCGAGGACTGCGAGCACATCATCACGGGCGAGGTCCTGGCTGTACATATCCGGGTCGTCGGGCACGGCCGACGGCGGATAGCCGCGGGCATTGAAAGCAATGCAGCGGTGGGTGCGCGAGAAATAGCGCATCTGGGGCTCCCAGTGCCGATAATCGCCGCCGAACTCGTGGGCGAACACGATCGGTGTGCCCGAACCGGTTTCTTCATAGTAAAGCTCGACGCCGTCTTTGGTCGTGACATGCGGCATGATGATTCTCCCTTAACTGTTATAGCCGATTGTCCGCTCAGAGTGGGCGACAGCAGGAGGCAAGATAGTATCGCATGCTTCCAAACACCAAAATCCCCAGAACGATTCATGACCCGCCGTAATCACCCATCGCAATTAGAGTTCAATTTCGGGATGAGGCAGACGCAATCGTGCACATACGGACATCGAAGTATTTTACGCTAAATATACTATGACCACTCGATTCAATCTCTAGATATTCACTACTTTTGCAAACCAAATTGTAAACGAACTCCCCATTACAGAACAACACGAGACATACTGAACGACATTCAGATTGCGAAAAATCATCCGAAATCCGGGCGTATTAGAATTAAACAATATTCGCCAACACGACCAACATCAAACTCGAAAACCGCTGTGCCTTTGCGGGTACCAGGGTTCGAATCCCTGTCCCTCCGCCAATTTGTCTTTATGGTCAAATAGATAGCATTGTCACATTAACGCGCTACTTCTCAAGTCCATCTGCGGTAGCCTTGTTAGATGCGCTCCACCTCCTTCAAACGTCATCGCTTCCCACCTGAATTTATTCGCCACGCCGTTTGGCTTTATGCCAGCTTCACCTTGAGCCACCGAGACGTAGAGGATCTATTGGCGGAACGGGGAATGGACATTTCCTACGAGACTGTTCGACGCTGGTTCCTGAAGTTTGGCCTGACGATTGCTCGCAATCTCCGCCGCACACGACCAACAGCCAGCGATTACTGGCATCTCGATGAGAGGGTCGTTGTTATCAGAGGGCGACATTATTGGTTGTGGCGTGCCATCGACAATGAAGGCGAAGTCCTCGACTTTCTGGTGCAATCAAAGCGGAATGCCAAGGCAGCTTTAGGAACGGGTCGGTGGGTCGTCCTCGTCGTCGATCAGAATGCGTTGCGCCGCACCGTCCATGTCTTCGAACTGGCCGGACCGAACCGCCCAGATGAAGGCCGCCAGACCGAGGCCGCCCAGAAACAGCGCGGCGGGGATGAGAAACAGAAGGGCCGTCATAACGCGCCTCGCCGGCCCGACCATTTCAGGCGCAATGCATTACCGGTCACCAGCAACGACGAGGACGACATGGCGACGGCCGCGATCAACGGGGTCACAAGACCGGCGACGGCGAAGGGAATTGCCACAGCATTGTAGGCCAACGCCAACCCAAGGTTTTGCAGGGTCAGGAACCGTGACTGACGGGCAACCGCGATCGCGTCGATGACGGACTGCAACCGGTCTCCTTGAAAAACGAAGTCGGCGCTGATTTGGCTGATATCGGCCGCTGTCGCCGGCGACATCGAGACATGGGCGCCGGCCAGCGCCGGGGCATCGTTGAGCCCGTCTCCAACCATAAGCACTCTTTGGCCGCGCTCGGCGAGTGCGCCAAGATGTGCCGCTTTGTCCGCTGGTGAGCAGGTGGCCTGCCAGACGTCAATTCCGAGCAGAACGGCGACCTGCTCAACAATTTCCGATCGGTCACCCGACAATAGCTCTATCCGAAGACCTTGGCGTTTCAGTTGCGCGACAACATCGGCGGCATCGGCGCGCAGTGTGTCGCGAAACCGGAACTCGGCTAACGCTCGCCCGTCTTGGCTAAGCCACAGGCGAGGACCGCCGCTATGGGGATCTTCCGGAACGTCGCCATCACACGACCATGGGCGACTGCCAATCCGATAGGTGACGCCGTCGACATCGCCTTCGAGGCCGCTACCCGGCACTTCGCGCACATCGTCTGCCATCGCGCAATCGCCGGCATAAGCCGCCAGGGCGCGCGACAGGGGATGTTTACTGGTCGAGGCCAGGCGACCGGCAATACCCAACAGACGCGGCGCAATGTCGTCACCGTTGATCAGTTCGGGACGGCCCAGGGTAAGCGTGCCGGTTTTATCGAAAACGACCGTGTCGGCGGTTGCCAGGCGTTCCAACCCGTCGGACGACTTCATCAAAATACCACGGCCTAACAAGCGCCCGCTGGCGACCACCTGCACGGCCGGAACGGCCAGCCCCAACGCGCAGGGACACGTAATGATCAGCACCGCCACGGCGTGCAGCAGGGCCGCCTGCCAGCCGATGCCGAGCCACAGCCAACCCGCGAAAGTCGCACCCGCCAATAGGTGCACAGTTGGCGCGTACAACCGGGCGACACGATCGGCGAGCCGCACATATCGGCTGCGGCCCTGCTCGGCCAGTTCGACCAGCCGGGCGATCTGACCCAACAGAGTCGCCTCGCCGACATCGACAATCAGCACTTCAAGGGCGCCAGACAGATTGACCGTTCCAGCGTAGATGCGGTCACCCGGGGCCACTGTCTGGGGCAAGCTTTCGCCGGTAACCAGAGAACCATCGACGTCGCTGCGGCCACTCACCAAAGTGCCGTCGGCGGGAAAACGGTCGCCAACGGCCACGGCGACCCGCATGCCGGGCTGCAGATCATCGATCACCACAATACGGCGGCGGCCATCGGCCTCGACGACGGTTGCCGTTGTCGCTCGCAGCAATAACAGCCGTTCGGCAGCCGAGCGCGCTTCGGCCCGGGCGCGTTGATCGAGATAGCGTCCGATCAATAGGAAGAACAGCAATGTCACCGAAGCGTCGAAATAGGCGTGCTCTCCGCCGCTCATCGTTTCGATTAAACTGACGGCGGCGGCCAGTACGATGGCAAGCGAGATCGGCACCTCCATATTGACCCGGCCGGCGGCGACGGCGCGGATCGCGGACCGGAAAAACGGCTGGCCGGCATAAGCGACGGCCGGCAACGCGATTAGAGCCGAGACCCAATGCAAGAGATCGCGGGTCACCGGCTGCATATCCGACCACAGCCCGACCCATACCGAAATCGACAGCAGCATCACGTTGGCGGCGGCAAAACCGGACACGCCGATGGCCCGCAAAAGGGCGGATTCTTCAGCACCCGTCTTGTTCGTTAGCACGGTGGGATCGAACGGTGTGAGCGCGTATCCTAGCGAATCCACAGCATCGACCAGCTGTCTCGCGCGAGATGCCGGACCGCGCCATCGAATCGCTAGCCGCCGCGTCGAGAAATTTAGTCGAGCCGTTAAAACGTCGTCGAACGCTAGTAACGTTCGCTCGATGCGCGCGATACAATTAGCGCAGTGCACGCCTTCGACGAGAAGATAAAGGCTTGCCGTCCCGTCGGCTTCCATTGTGACGTGGGGCACTCGCATCTCGGAGGAAGAAGACGGTTCGGCGGTGCCCCGCTTAAGCGGGTTCGCAATGCTTAATTCCGCCATACGCGTGCCTCGATTGAATAAGGCGCTTCGCTGACGCGTTCCACCGCAACATGAACGTCCCATTGCCCGCGGAACGGCAACGCCAGATCGGCGGTGTAGAGTCCGGCACCCGTCCACTGCAGCGGTATTTCGATATCCTGGTCAGCCGAAACGGGGCGGCGGAAAGTGGCCATGATGGACTGCTTGTCTATTGGCGCATCTAAATTGTCGCGTAGTGAAACCGATACGCGGTCTGTGTTATCGTCGAGCGGTTCAAGCGACACTGCCGTCTGCCACCCCAGAGCTTGTTGCGCCGCGGCGCGTTCAATCGTTTGATTGTATCTAAGCCCCTTGCGGTAAGCGTCCTCGGTTGAACGTCCGGTCCACGACGAAGTGGCGAGGTAGGCGAACACCCCGTCAGCCGCGAACACAACGCCAAAGAACGCAAGCATGAGGAACAGCATTTTGCGGCCGGTCCACTCGCGCTGTCTTGTCTTCCTCATTTCTCCGGTCCCCGGAAAGTGCTGCTTTCCGTGCCGACTGACCCGCTTTCGTGATCGTCTAGCGTAAAGATTATGGGTACCGACTTGGCCGCCGCTGGGCGTGGTGTGGAGACGAAGATACGGAAACTTTGCACCTGATCGGGTCCAACCCGAAATTTCGGTAGCGGTCCATCGTCGTGGCCGCCGACCCGTGATACGGCAACATTTTCCAGACCGCTAACCGACAGAGTGTAAGTCAGGGGCTGGTGCTTTTTGTTACTGATCTTGAGCGTGTAACCGTTGCGCACACCGCCGTCTGACAACATCGTAAACAGCGGATTGCGGTCGCGTAGGACGCTGATTTCCAACTCGGAACGGGTAATCAGGGCGGTCAGCATGACAGCGCTTACGAGGGCGATCATCGCCGCATACAGCAGCGTGCGGCCGCGTATGATTCGGTACTTCACCGGCTCACCGCGTGCCTCTTGATCAGCCATCCGCAGCGTTCCGTAGGCGATCAGGTTACCAGGCCGGTCGATTTTTCCCATCACATCTTTGCAGGCGTCGATGCATAACGCACACGATATGCACTCGAGCTGCAGGCCATCGCGGATATCGATTCCCATCGGGCATACGGCGACACACTGGTTGCAGTCGATGCAATCACCGCGTCCTTCCCAGGGTTCATTCTTGCGGTGCGGACCGCGCGTTTCGCCGCGATCGGTATTGTAGGTAACGATCAGAGACTCTTCATCGGCCAGCGCCGCCTGAATGCGCGGCCAGGGACACATATAGGTGCACACCTTCTCGCGCGCGAAGCCGCCGAACACATAAGTGGCCGCGGTAAAAACGCCGATCCAGATATAGGCGGTGCGCTGCGCGTCGAACGCCAGCAGGTCGACCGCTAGGGTTGGTGCATCGGCGTAATAGAACACCCAGGCGCCGCCGGTCGCCACGCCGATAAATAGCCAAACAATATGCTTGCCGGCCTTGCGGGCCAGCTTATCGAGTGACCAGCGCGATCGGTCGCGGCGGATGCGCGCGTTACGGTCGCCTTCGAAAAAGCGTTCGACCACCAGGAAGAGGTCGGTCCATACGGTTTGTGGACAACTATAACCGCACCATGCCCGACCCACGGTGGTTGCCGTCAGGAACAGCGCCATGGCCGCTAAAACCAGAAGACCGGTGAGGAAGTACACTTCCTGTGGCCATATCTCGACGAAGAAGAAGTAGAAACGGCGGGCGGGGAAATCAATCAGCACGGCTTGATCGGGTGCGTAGGGTCCACGATCCCACCGCAACCATGGCGTCACGTAATAGATCGCCAGGGTGATCGCCATGACTATCCATTTGATCTGACGAAACGTGCCATAAGCCCGCTTGGGGTGAATTTTCTCATATTTTTTATGGAGCGCCCGAACGCCTTGCTTGTTGACCGGCGTGACATCGATCGTCTCGACAGGGGCTGTTTTAAGGGACGCGTCCATACCGGGGCTCACCTACACCAAACTATTCGCCGCCGCCCAAAGCGTGGACATAGACGGCAAGCTGTTTGAGGGTTTCCGGATCGAGGCGATCTTCCCACGCCGGCATCACGGCATTGCGGCCGTTGGTCACAACGCGCCTGATATCGTCGAGCGAACTGCCGTTAAGCCAGATGGCGTCGGTCAGATTGGGAGCCCCCAGTTCGTGGTCGCCGATCCCACCTTCGCCATGGCAAGCGACACATTGTTCGACAAACACATCATCGCCGCGCGCTGCCGCGGCAGCGTCTACGCTTTCGCCGGCAAACCGGCCAACATAAGCCACAACGTCATCGACTTGTTCCAGTGTCAGAATTTCATCGCGCAGGAATGCCGGCATTTCATTGGAGCGGGCCTCGTCGTGATCGGATCGGATGCCGACCCGAATGGTTTCGTGAATGTCCGTTACAGTGCCGCCCCACAACCAGTCGTCATCGTTGAGGTTGGGGAAACCGGGTGCGCCGGCGCCACCGGTTCCGTGACATTGCGAGCAATTGACCAGGAAGGCCGAGCGCCCCCCGGCGAGAGCAAATTCGAGAAGGTCGCTATCGTCTCGGATCGCTGCCAAATCGGACTCGCGGATTCGCTTCAGAGAACCTTCCTGTGCGGATTTTCCGGCCGCCACCGCCTCGCGCACCACATCGCGCTGCGAATAACCCAGGACGCCGCGTGTGTAGCCGGAGACCAAGGGCCAGGACGGCATCGCGACCCAATAGCCAACCGCCCACACGATGGTGATGTAGAACGTCCACACCCACCACCGTGGCAAGGGGTTGTCGAGCTCTTTAATGCCGTCCCATTCGTGGCCGGTGGTTTGTTGTCCGGTAACCGGGTCAATTTCCTTTTGATCGCTCACGGCTCAGTCCTCCTTGAACGGAATGTTGGCGGCGTCGTGAAATTTGCGCCGGTTGCGCGGCCACAAGGCGTAGACGAGAACGGCGCCAAACAGGACGACGAAGTAGACCAAGCCCCAGGTTTGGGCGATGTAGGACACAGAATCGTAAGTCATCTGCCCGCTCCTAACGCTTGTTCGCGGAGGGATCGAAGGTCTTGAAGTCGACCAGGGTCCCTAGCATTTGCAGATAGGCGATTAAGGCGTCGGCCTCGCTAACAACTTCCGCATCACCATCGAATACGCGCGCCTGCGCCTTTGGATAACGCTTGAGCAAGGCCTCGCTGTCGCCCTCATCGGGGTTCGCCTGGGTCTCGATATCGGCGATCGCCTGGGCAATCATCTCGTCGGTATAAGGCACCCCGACGCTGCGATTGGCGACCAAATGGTCGGCGATATCGTCGTAGTCAAGAGATTTGCGGGCGAGGAAGGGATAGCCCGGCATGATAGATTCCGGCACCACCTCACGCGGCGCGTTCAGGTGGCTGAGATGCCATTCGTCGGAATAGCGCCCGCCGACCCGGGCCAGGTCCGGACCCGTGCGCTTGGAGCCCCACTGGAAGGGATGGTCGTACATGCTCTCGGCGGCCAGGCTATAGGGGCCGTAGCGTTCGACTTCGTCGCGTAGCGAACGGATCATCTGGCTATGACAGGTGTAGCAACCCTCGCGGACATAGATATTACGCCCGGCCAGTTCCAGCGGGCTGTAGGGACGTACGCCTTTGACTTTTTCGATAGTGCTGTCGAGCCAGAACAGTGGCGCGATTTCGACGAGCCCCCCGATCGAAATAACGATCAGGATCAGCACGAGAAGGAGCATCGAGTTACGTTCGATTGTTTTTTGAATAATCATCTGTCCGACCCCTATGCCCGTGCTGCCGCAGTACCGGCCATTGGCGCCTCTGTGCGCACCTCGCCGCGTACCGTGCGCACTAGATTGTAAATCATGACCAGCGCACCGATGACGAAGAGCAGGCCGCCTGTCGACCGGATCAGGTAGAAGGGGTGCATCGCCTCGACCGTTTCGACGAAGGAGAATTCGAGGAAACCAAGCGTGTCATAGGCTCGCCACATCAATCCTTGCAGGATGCCCGACACCCACATCGACGAGATGTAGAGGACGATGCCGATCGACGAGATCCAGAAATGGGTGTTGACCAGGCGTAGCGAATACAGCTGCTTGCGGTACCACAGCCGCGGCACCAGATAATAGATCGCGGCAAAGGCAATATAGGCGACCCAACCCAACGCGCCGGAATGCACGTGCCCGATCGTCCAGTCGGTATAGTGGCTCAACGCGTTTACGGTCTTGATCGCCATCAGCGGCCCCTCAAAGGTGCTCATGCCATAGAATGCGAGCGACGCAACCATGAAGCGGATGATCGGATCGGTGCGAATCTTGTCCCATGCCCCCGATAGGGTCATCAGGCCATTGATCATGCCGCCCCAGGACGGCATCCACAGCATTATCGAGAACGTCATGCCCAGGGTCTGCGCCCAGTCGGGCAAAGCTGTGAAATGCAGATGGTGGGGCCCGGCCCAGATATAGAGAAAAATCAGCGCCCAAAAATGGATGACCGACAGGCGATAGGAGAAGATCGGCCGCCCCACCTGCTTCGGCAAAAAGTAATACATCATGCCGAGAAAGCCGGCGGTCAGAAAAAATCCGACGGCGTTATGGGCGTACCACCATTGGATCAACGCATCTTGAACGCCAGAGAACAGACTATAGCTTTTCGAGCCGAACATACTGGCCGGCAACGATAGATTATTAACGATGTGCAGCAGCGCCACCGTCACGATAAACGCCAGATAGAACCAGTTGGCGACATAGATGTGCGGCTCGCGCCGGCGCCAGAGAGTCGCCAGGAAAACCAGTAGGTAGACGACCCAAACCACTGTCAGCCACAAATCGATGTACCATTCCGGCTCGGCGTATTCCTTCGATTGGGTGATGCCGAACAGGTAGCCGGTCGCCGCCAGCACGATAAACAATTGATAGCCGCCGAAAACGAACCAAGGCGCCAGATCGCCGGCGAGCCGAGTTCGGCAGGTTCGCTGCACAACATAAAAGGACGTCGCTATCAGAACATTGCCGCCGAAGGCGAAGATGACCGCCGATGTATGGGCCGGCCGCAAGCGGCCAAAATTAAACCAGGCAACGTCAAAATTCAGGGCCGGAAAGGCCAGTTGCAGTGACAGTACCAAACCGACGAGAAACCCCGCCAGACCCCAGAACATCGCCGCGACGATCCCGGCGCGAACGACCGCGTCATTGTAGACCGGGCGTTCCGGGTCCTGCGAGGCGGCAAGCGCCGCCTCGGGTTTGCGGTTGAACAGCGCATAGGCGCCAAGCGCGGCGGCAGCGGCGAATATCAAGGCATGCAACAGCATCCCGCTATCGTGGGCCTTTGCCGCCACCACGAGCGAAAATATCACCGCGAAGCCGAGCAACGCGAAAGGCAGACTTCTCATAGGCTTCACCCCCCAAAAGCACGAACAAAGATCGACCGTTGCAGCCGACGCTAAAACCCCCACCCCCGGAACCGTGTGATGGCGCAGTCGCTTATCGCAATACCCTGGAACGGCGACCTTGAGCTATATCAAAGATTCGACAAAAGGTTGGAGGCTGTGTCAGTTACAATCGACCATGGTCGGCCGTAGCGCTTCATCGTCCGCTTCAGGAACTTCAGTGCTGCCTTGCGATCCCGGCGTTTCGTGACAAAACCTCCAGCACCTCGCCTTCGTGATCGACGGCGCGCCAGAGATAATGTGTTTCGCCGTCAACCCGGACAAACACCTCGTCCAGATGCCAAGGCCACTGCGAATGCCATCGATGTTGGACGCGCCCCTTTCTTATCTCTGCGGCGAACATCGGGCCGAACCGGTTACACCAGAACCGTACGGTCTCATGACAGATATCGATGCCACGCTCGAACAGCAGATCTTCGACTTGGCGAAGCGAAAGCGGATAACGGATGTACATCATCACCGCGAGGCGAATTACCTCGGGTGAACTGTTGAAATAGCGGAAGGGATTTTGCGTCCCCGGAAGCTATGGAACTCCCCTCCCCGTCTCAAGCCGATTTGCTCTGACACTGCCTGTGGGCGAACTTTCTCGAAGCGAGACCGTCGTCAACGTTCGATTGGCACACCCACGGCGCTGCCCCATTCCGTCCACGAGCCGTCGTAGCTCCTGACGTTTTCATATCCGAGTAACTGGGTCATGGCGAAATAAGCCAGGGTCGCGCGGTGGCTGAGACGGCAGTAAGACACGATGTTCTTATCCGGCGTCGCCCCGCGGGCCTCCAGCAAAGCGCGAAGCTCGTCTGGCGACTTAAAGGTCGTGTCCTCGTTTACCAAATCCTCGAAGTGTAAATGCTGAGCGCCGGGAACGTGACCCAGGCGTTCGCCGCCGTGATTTGGCGTTCCCGGAGGGCTTAGTAACTCTCCGTGATATTCCTCCGGTGAGCGGTGGTCGAGAATCACCGTTTCGGCGTCGTCGATTGCCGCCAACACGTCAT
>JBLHHE010000004.1:0-17163 GCA_047616465.1 Alphaproteobacteria bacterium | reverse complement strand
GACGCCGTTCTGCACACCTTCGAAAGTATCGAAGACCTTTACGATAGAGCCGCTATAGCCTTCGATGAAGTTGACCTTGTGGCTGGTCTTAGATTCGACTGCCTTTTTCAACTCGGTCTGGAAGAAATTCTTCATCAAACCCGCATAAACCACGGTCGGTGGATGACCGGACGCAATACGAATGTTGATGGCGTGGTCAGCTTGTGCCGCGCCGCTCGCAGCCAGCATGCCGCCGGCAACTAGACCCGCCGACGCTAACCCGATTAATGATTTAAGTTTTAGCTTCACCATGACCTCCCATTTGTCTGTTTGGTGGCAATTTTCATACAAATACATCCCCGCCCCTTCACAGGTACGACGACATGACGATCCGTAACATTACTGGAGATTCCCCACTATTCGAAGGCTTCTGCGGCCTTCCTAGTCTTCTACAAGACCAGCCTGTGGTAAGGGGCTAACTCAAACTTGTCAAATCAAACTCTTAGCCGCAACCGGATGGAATCAACTTGCACGCAAGCGTTGCGTATCGACGCCGCGGGACACGACCAACAAACTCACCGCACCACGGCGCGCGCCGGCGATCAACGCAACGGCGAAAAGCTCGCCGGCCAGATCAGCGTCGAATGCTGCTCTTCGATGAACTCGCGGCCCGCCTTCAATATCGCCACCAGTTCCGCATCGCCCGCCGAATCCACCCGCGCTTTTGTCCGGTGATCTAGATCCTTGTAGGACCATAAGTGGCAGACTTCGTTCGGATCGGGCGCCTCGGTCGTCCACATGGCGACGTTTTGCGAATATTTTTCGCGTAGCGGCAACGCTTTCAAGATGTTTTCGGTCCACTGGCCGGCCGTCCCGGGCTTCAGGCGATAGTTGCGAAATTCGTAGAAATTTCCGTCGTCGCGGGGCGGATTCATATCCCGGGCGGCTTTGAGAAACCGGATGCTTTGTTTAACCAGATGGGGCCGGATCAACGGCACATACTCCTTGCCCCAGGCCGGCAGGGCCGCAAGCTCGGCGCGCAGCCGTTCGCGCTCCACCAGATTGTCGAAACTCCACAGATGCATGACCTGGTTGACCGGGCCGATGTCGGTATACCAATAGCCTTCGAGCTTGCCGTAATTGTTGCCGCGTACCGGCCAGGCGACGTCCTCATTAGCTTTCAGGATGGCGGGAATAGTTCCCGGCTTCGCCGTGTAAGTGCGCAATTCATAGATCATGATCTCTCCCCTACGTATATTACGTTTATTTGATTATACCCTACGGGCGCGCCCGCGCTTTGAGATATTCCCACGCCCGTTCCGATGCCGACTTCGGCTGATTGATCTGCGAACTCGCCTCGATTTCGCCGGGGGTCAGGTAGGTCACCTCGCCCAGCCCCATAGCAGCCAACTGCAACTGCGCATTGACCTGAAGATAAACCGACGTCAGCACGGCTTCGGCGATCGTTGGCGCGGTGACGGTGCAGCCATGACCGCGCATCAGAACAACCACATTATCGGCCAGACAGGCAGCCAGGTCGCGACCCTGTTCGACATTGCTGACCAGCAGGTTGGTGTCGCCGAACCGGTCGTGGATATCCCACACAGGAATATCGCCGCCGATCCTGCCAAACGTATGCTGGATTGGGCGCAGCGGCGTGTTGGTGACGCTATAAGGGATGACGCCGGTAGCGTGATTGTGGACGACCGACAGGACGTCGGGGCGTGCCTCGTAGACCGCACCATGGATAAACCGCTCGAGGTAGGGCTGGCGCCCCCCGGCATCGACCGGCGAACCGTCGAGTTCGAACACCATAATATCGTCGGCGGCCACCAGTTCAGGCGCGCGAGAACATGACAGCAGATACCGGTCCGGCCGGTCGGGATGGCGCACGCTGATATGGCCGAAGGCGTCGCAGACACCCTCGCGGCCTAAAATCCGATTGGCGATTACCAGATCGGCAATCAACGCCTCGAGATCGGCCACGGGCGCCCCCTACTGGAGAGGCGAGAAGCTCGCGGGCCACATCATGGTCGAGTGCATTTCCTCGAGTAACGCGCTGCCAAAAGCGGCAAATTCCTGCCATGCCGGCTCGCCGGCCACCCCGTCGCGGGCTGCCTTGCGCTCGTTGGTGTCCTTATAGGCCCACAAATGGCAGACCTCGTTAGGATCGGGCGACGTGGATACCCAGGCACAGAGGTTCTTGGAATATTTCTCCCGGGTCGGCATCACGCCAACGAATTTCTCCATCCATTGGCCGGCGGTACCGGGCTTCACGCGATAATTGCGGAACTCGTAGAAATTACCGCCTTCCGCTGGCTTGGCAAATTCCCGGTGAGCTTCCATGAAACGTAGCTCCTGCTTGACGATCAAGGGTCGGATCAGCGGGATATATTCCTGGGTCCAAGCGGCCACCGAGCCGAGCTCCTTGCGCAGCCGGTCACGCTCTTCCATGTCGGTATAGCTCCACAAATGCACGACCTGATTGAGCGGCCCAATGTCGGTGAACCAGTAACCTTCGAGTTTGCCGTAATCGTCGCCCCGCACCGGCCGGCCGACCTCTTCATTGGCCTTCAGGATCGCCGGAACGGCGCCGGGACGGGTGGTGTAGGTTCGCATTTCGTAGATCATGGTCTGCTCCCTTGGATGTTTTTTTGTATTCTTCGTATGAGTGCCGGGATTGATCGCACCGCCGGCAGGCCCAAGCTAACCCGATGATGGCGCGCACCTGGCCCGCGCGCAAGCCGTGACCGCCCGCCAGCGTCCCGTAATCTGCTACGATATGGCACAATCTGTCGCACCGGCGCACGCGTTGACACGCCGGGACGCGTTTTCTACATTCCGGCCCGCTATAGGCATTAAGGGAATTTCCCTGTCCCGATCCAACAAATAATCAACCGGCCGTCTGCGATAGCGCGGCGCCGGCGGAGGAGTCATTCATGACCGACACACCCTGGAAAACAGAAAACTGGTTCACCAGCCCCTGGAACTTCGCGCCGGAAGTCACCAAGGATTGGAAATTCCCCGAGAAGATCCAAATCCATGACGTCACCCTGCGTGACGGCGAGCAGCAGGCCGGCTTGGCGTTTAACTTCGACGACAAGATCCGCATCGCCGAGGCGCTAGCCGAGGCCGGCGTCCACCGCATCGAAGCCGGCATGCCGGTGGTCTCGAAGGACGATGCCAAGGTCGTTCAGGAATTGGCCCGGCGCGATTTCGGCCCCAAGGTCTACGCCTTTTCCCGTTGCATGGTGGAAGACGTCAAACGCGCCGTCGATTCCGGCGTCAAGGGCGTCATCATGGAAGTACCGGCGAGCCCGCATCTGATCGAGCACGGCTACCGCTGGGATATGGAACGCGCCGTCGATCTGTCGATCGAGTCAACCAACTACGCCCACGATCAGGGCCTCGAGGTCGTGTTCTTCCCGATCGATTTCACCCGTTCGGACCTTACCTGGGTGATCGACCTGATCGACCGGGTCGGCAAGGAAGGCCATATGGACGGCCTCGCCCTGGTCGACACCATGGGCGCCACCTCGATCCACGCCATGCAGTATTTCGTCCGCTCGATGAAGCACCGCTTCCCCGACATCCCCCTGGAAGCCCATTTCCACATGGATTACGGCTTGGGCATCGCCAACACCATCATGGCGGTGTCGGAAGGCGTCGAAGTGATCCAATCCACCGTCATGGGCGTCGGCGAGCGCGCTGGTAACGTGCCCATGGAAGAGACCGTGATGGCGCTGCGCACGCTCTACGACATCGACATCGGCATCAAGCTGGAGAACCTCAAAGGGCTCGCCGACCTGGTGCGCGATATCTCGGGCGTTGTCGTGCCGGGCAACCGCCCGGTGGTCGGCGACGATCTGTTCAAGGTCGAATCCGGCATCATCGCCACCTGGCTGCTCAACTGCGGCGACGAATATCAGACCGATGTGATGCCGTTCCGCCCGCGCATGGTCGGCCAGGCCGAACCCGAGACCGTCATGGGCAAGGGGTCGGGCATCGACACGGTCAAGGAATGGCTGGCGCGCATTCAGGTCAACGTCGAGGACACCAAATCCATGGAAGTCCTGATGGCGGTCAAGGAGTGGGGCCTGATCCACAAACGCCTGATGCACCCGGACGAATTCAACGCCCTGGCGAAAGACGTGCTCGGCCTCTAGGCAGCGTCTCAGCGAACAAACAAACCCGGCCCTGCCCTAATACGGCGCGGCCGGGTTTTTTGTGTGTGGCACATGAGCTTATTGCCGGCCTAGGTGAAACCGTCCCTTTTGTGAAAAGATGCAAACCAAGTCACAAAAGGAGCATGAACATGCCAGAAGATGCAGACCCGAACGCTCTCTTCCCCGCCGGTGCTGCGTTGGTCATCGGCGGTAGCGGTGGCTTGGGCGACGCCATCTGCCGGATGCTGGCAGCCCAGGGCAGCGATGTCGCCTTGACCTATCACGGCAACAAGGCGGCCGCCGACACGGTGGCGCAAGCGGTGGTCGACGCGGGCCGCCGGGCCACCGCCTATCGCATGCCCCTGGACGATGCTGATGCGGTCAAAGCGATTGTCGATGATGTGGCCGAACAGTTCGGCGCCATTCACACGCTGGTCTTCACGGTCGGCCCCGATATCGGCCAGCCTTTCGTCAGCGAGGTAACGCCGGAGCAATGGCGTGAGGTGATGGTGGTGGAACCTGTCGGCTATTTCAACACGGTGCACGCCGCCCTGCCCCATTTACGCGCCAGCCGCGGTTCGGTGGTTGCCGTCACGTCGGCCGCGACAATGCGCTACGCGCCGCGCGATATCTTGTCGGCCGCCCCGAAGGCCTCGGTCAATCTGCTGACCAGCGCCATCGCGCGCGAGGAGGGCCGTAACGGCGTGCGGGCCAATGTTGTGGCGCCGGGGTTTATTTCGGGTGGCCTCGGCCAGCGCCTGCTCGATACCGTAGTGTCCGAACGCGAGCACGAGGCGATTTTGCGCGCTTCGGCGTTGCGGCGCATCGGCACGGCAGAGGAACTCGCCGAAGTCGTGGTCTTCCTGGCGTCGTCGAAGGCCTCGCTGGTGACCGGTCAGATCATCGCCGCCGATGGCGGCTATACGGCGTAGATAATCCGATTGTAATCCGCGACCGGAAACCCGATATCGGGCTCTGGGGCATGAAACGATATGTGGATGAGACCATGTCCATCGCGCTTGCAAAAATACGCCGCCTAAGTTGGCCCGCCTTTGCAGTAATCGCGCTTGCGGCGTGCGATGCATCGACCATTATCTCGAAAATCGATGTCTCCCATAACTATCAGCCTATTTCGTTGGGGCGGTTTTACGGCGGCGACAACGCGCTGCGGATTGTTGGCTATGGCAGCCCGTTTGGCGATCCGCCGGCGCGCGTCGCCGATGCTGTGGTGGCAGGAATGCAGGGCCATAATGGCGGGCCGCGCGTCACCTTCTCCACCGCTGCCGCGCCACCGCCCAGGCCGCGTTGGCGGGTCGTCATGGCCCTCAACCCGACCGATGTGCGCGATTCAAACGCGCTCTGCAAGCTTACCGATACGCCAACAACAGTTCGGTCGCAAGGCGGTCGGTTGCGGATCCTGGTCGCCTTCTGCCAGGGCGATTATGCGGCGAGCCAGGCAACCGGGCGCGGCAAGGATATTACCAGCATGGACAGCCCGAACTTCGATAAACTACTCGCGGGACTCACCCGGGAGCTATTTCCCAGCCGTAACCCCCACGACGATCGCCGCCGCTGCCGGATTTGGCCCTGCCTCTAAGCGGCGGCGCGCGTCTTGCGCTCGCGGTGCAGCACGTAGACGCCGCTGGCGACGATGATCGCGGTGCCGACAAAGGTGAGCGTGTCGGGAAAGTCGCCGAAAATGAAAAAGCCCAGCAATGTCGCCCAGACAATTTCGGTATAGGCGAACGGCGCTACTAAGGCGGTCTCGCTGCGTTCGTAAGCTTTGATAATCGCGTAGTGACCGAGACCGCCGAGGAAACCGATCGCCACGAGCATCAGCCATTGCGCGCCCGTCGGCGTCTGCCAATCGAAGGGGACGATGGCCGACATGACCACGGCGCCAACAATGGCTGTGTAAAACAACATGTTCAGCGGGTCCGACCGGTGGCTGAGATGTCGGGTGATGATCTGGTACATGGCATAGAAAAAAGCCACCGCGACGGGCAGCAGCGCCGCCAATTGGAACGCCCCCGCCCCCGGCCTGATAATCACCAGCATGCCGATAAACCCGACAACCACCGCGCCCCAACGCCGCGGTCCCACGGTCTCACGCAAGAGGATCGCCGACAGGGCGACGATCAACAGCGGTCCGGCGAAGGTGATCGCCACCGCATCGGCCAAGGGCATAAAGCCCAGCGCGATAAACATCGCAGCGGTCGCCAATAACACCAGAACCGACCGGGCCATTTGCAGACCCTTGTCATCGCTTTTGAGTAAGGTCGGGATGCGCCGGGGGAACATGACCAAGATCAGCGCGAAGTGGAAAAAATAACGACCCCAGATGATCCCGGTGACCGGCAATTCGCCGCGCAATTCCTTGGTGAAACTGTTCATGGTGGCGAAGCACAGCACCGCAAAACACATCATTAGGATACCGCGCAGCGGTGCGTCTGTGGGGCGGTCCGCCTCCGTCGCCATAGTGTATTTCCTGCCGGACGTTAGATGTGTGGGAAGTCGTAAAGGCGCGCCGGGTTCGCCACCAGCACTTTATGGCGGTCGGCCTCGTCTGGTAGCCAGTCGAGCAACATGTCGAGCTGATCGCCTTCGTCGGGCATCGTATGGAAAGTGCCCGGGTGGGGCCAGTCGGTACCCCATACGCACCTGTCCGGCGCGGCCTTATAGAGCGCTTGGGCAAACGGCACGGTATCGAGCCACGGCGCCAGATGGCCGCTCGAGGCCTTATCCATGCCCGACAGTTTGATCCAGACATTGGGCCGTTCGGCCATCGACAACACCCGCTTAAAATGGTCGCTATCGACACCGTCTGCGGCCAGCGGCATCCCCATATGATCGATGACGATATCGCAAGGCATCGCCAGCATGGTGTCGTGCCATTCGCCGAGCTTTTCCGGCTGAACCACGAACTGGGCATGCCAGCCACGCGCGGCGACCCGTTCGATCATGTTCACCGGGATCTCGGGGGAAAACGTATAGGCGACCCGAATTCCCCGGCAGCCGGCGTCGTGCAACTCGTCGATCTCGTCGGCGCTGGCATCGGGCGCCGGCACGGCAACGTTGCGGAATCTGTCGGGGTGTGCGCGCAGACAACGCAACAAAACCCGGTGGTCGTGGCCCTGGGGGATCGACTGTACGATGACCGCCCGCGACACCCCGATCGCGTCGGCCATGGCGATGTAATTTTCCATCAACGCGTCATCGAATTTCAGAGGGAAATCGTCCCGCAGGGGAACTTCGCTCTGGGGCCCCCAGATGTGTAGGTGGCAATCGCACGCACCCGCCGGCGCTTTCAACTTCGGCGTCTTTGCTGTCGGGTTCGGCGCTGGTGATTGCTTCTGATCGGCCATGGTTATCCCCCTTTTATTTTGCGATCGGCTCGCCATCGACCTGGCGATCTTGGCAGCGATCTTCCTTTTGGTTCGGTCGCTGACATAGATTGGCTGACCGATCAGCACGACAGTGCGGACGTTAGAGCAGTAACGCGCACGACCGCAACACAGGAGAATGAAGATGGAGAAAGATTACGTCGCAATTTCCGACGCCCAGGATGCCCGCGCGACGGAGCTGTTCCGCGGTCATCCGGACGCCATGCGCGCCCACCGTTCGATCATGCAGGCAGCCCAGGAACCGCGCGCGCTCGACTCCAAGACGACGGAGCTAATGGCGCTGGCTATTGCCATTGTCCAGCGCTGCGAGGGCTGCGTGGTCTACCACGCCAAGCAGTCCTTAAAGAAAGGCGCGGGTCGCGACGAGATCCTCGACACGATTGCGGTGGCGATTGAAATGGGCGGCGGCCCGGCGACGGTCTACGGCGCGAACGCCCTGGAAGCGTTCGATCAATTCGCCGCCTGAGCGGTTTCGGTTAAGCCACCACCTCTTCGGCGGCGGTTTGCGCCAAATGCGCGCGGACTTTCTGCGCGACATCAGAAGCCGGCGGGCGCATGTCGCCGCCATAACCTCCGGCGGTGAACAGGTCCAGCGCCGCGCCGAGCGAGATATCGAAGAATTGCGCTACCGCGCGCCACTCCGAACGGTCCTCGAAAACCGGACGGCACTCTTTCAAGGTGCCGCCATCGACCAGGGTCAGCCCCTGCGCCTGGAACCACGGATCATAGGTGGCGGCCAAGCCAATCGCGCAGCCGCGGCTATCGCCGTACCATCGCGTGAAGGTCAACATGCCGCCTGGCATGTTCTCGAGAAAATCCGCCAATCGGGTCAGACGGTCGCGGCCAGATGCGCGAAACTGCGGAATGTCGGCGCGGCGCAATTGTTTCATCGGATACCCCTTAGATTATGTGGGTCGTTTGCTTGCCTCAATTCTAAAGAGACCGGCCGCCGGAGTCACGACGCGCAAATTGAGCGTTTGCGCGACTCACAGCCGGTGCTAGTCAGTCGATATGGTTAATTTTCGAGCATTGTTGCACCCTGTTTTGTTGATCGCGTTCATGGAGGTCTTGACCGCGTGCACCCAAAGCGAGGCGCTGCAACCGACGACCAGCGCGTCGGATGGCGAAACCTCGCAGAGTTTTGCCCTGCTCACCGATATCCCAATCCCGCCAGGCGCCAATCTTGATGTGGAGAAATCTCTCGTTCTGGGCGATCTCGACCGGTGGACCGGCCGGGTCATCCTCGACGTCGACCAATCGGCGACCAAGGCCTTCGGCCTGTATCAGGCCGAGATGCCCAACTTCGGATGGCAGCCGATCATGAGCGTGCAAGCCGGCGTCAGTGTCTTGACCTTCACCCGGGGCGAACGCGCCGCGACCATTCAGATCGAGAACAGAACCCTGCGCGGCAGCACGGTCTCGATCACCGTGGCCCCGCGCCAGACCGCTCCGATCCCCGGCAGCGGCGGATAAATTACCCCCTCCCCCCTTGAGGAGGAGGGAAAGATATTGAGTACTGGCAGTCAGGTGCCTTGTATTTCCCGCAATCCTAATCCTCAGCCGCCAGCAGGCTGAGCCGGCGTACCGCCCAGGTCGAGGTCAACACCGAGACTGAGAATACAATCGCGCCGATCCCGATATCAGCGCCGGTGAACAGACGCCCGTCGATGACGAGGATCATCAGCGCGATTATAAATACATCCAACATCGACCATTTCGACGCCACCGACAGCCCGTTAAGCAGCGTTGTCGCCGGAGTCCCGGACAAGTCGGCGGCGTGCCATAACACCAGCCCGGTAACGATCTTGAACGTTGGAAACAGAATGGAAAAAACGAAGGTCACCGCAAATAGAAAGTAATTCCCTTCATCGAGAAACGTGAACACACCCTCAACCAGTGAGAGTTCACGGCCGATAAAAAGGAACGAGCTGATCTTTATGGCCGGCAGAAACAGGCCCAGCACCAGCAACACCAGAGCGAGGACCAGCACGACGCCGAGCCACCGATCGAAACCGTCCGCCCGCTCGCGCAGCGCGCCCCCCCAAATACCGCCGAATTGCATAAACGTTACCCGCCACTTGTGCCCGGTCTCATCGCGGCGGCAATATAGACCAAACAATGCGCGATCCGTAACGCGCCAGTGAAAGGAGGATTAAGTATGGCACAACATCGCAACCGGCGGGTCATTCTGAAAACCCGGGCAACGGGCCTGCCGACGCCCGAGCTGTTCGACATCGTCGAGGACGACGCGCCCGAGCCCGGCGACGGCGAGGCGTTGATCCATAACATCTATGTCACGGCCGATCCGGGCATGAAGGGCTGGATCAGTACGGCGGTGAACTATGCCAGCGTCGAGACCGGAGAGACGATGCATTCGTTCGGCCTCGGCGTCGTCGTCGAATCCCGCAACCCCGATATCGACGAGGGCGACTATATGGTCGCACAGACCGGCTGGCAGGAATACTCCATTGTCTCGCCCGGACAAGGCGGCGTCCGCAAGGTCGACCCCGCCGATGGGTCGCTATCGGCATCCCTCGGTGCGCTCGGCCATAGCGCGTTGACCGCCTATTTCGGCCTGCTCGATGTGGCTCAGCCGAACGCTGGCGAGACCGTGCTGGTGTCGACCGCCGCCGGTTCCGTTGGCAGCGCCGCCGGGCAGTTCGCCAAGATCAAGGGCTGCCGCACCGTCGGCATTGCCGGCGGTCCGGAAAAAGTGGCTCTATGCCGCGACGAATTCGGCTATGACGCCGCCATCGACTACAAGGCGACGGACGATCTGGCGGCGGCCCTGCAGGAGGCCTGCCCCGAGGGCATCGACGTCTATTACGACAATGTCGGCGGCGACACGTTGGACACGGTGCTCGGCCTGATGAACCAGAACGGCCGCGTCACCATCTGCGGCACCGCGGCGACCGAGGGGTGGGTGCCACCGCCCACCGGCCTGCGCTTCGAGCGCAACGTGTTGGTCAAACGCCTGCGCATCCAGGGCTTCATCCTGTTCGATTTTGAAGACCGTTACGAAGAAGCCCTGGTCGATATCCGCCAATGGTACAAAGAGGGCAAGATCAATTACCGCGAGGATATCGCCGAGGGTCTGGAGAACGCCCCCGCCGCCCTGGCCGGCCTCTACGAGGGCCGTAACATGGGGCGGCAGTTAATTCGCGTGCGCCCCGACCCAACGCTTTAGCGGCGGAGTTTGGTCGATGACTTAGCTTTCGGGTAGACCGGCTTTTCGGAGGCCGTCGATATATAGCGCCAATTGTTCCGGCCGCTTGATGTAGAACAGCTTTTTCTCCGCGAACGCACAGGTAAAGCCTGGCTTTTTGATTAGCAATTTAGCAACTACTCGGCCTGCCTCTTCCAGCCGGTCGAGATGGGCTAGCGCGACCACCATATGCGCCTGGGTCCAGTACTGGTGATTGGGGATAACGCTGGCTCTTTCCGACCATTGCAGAGCGCTCTCAAAATCCTCATTGAAAATCTTCGCCAGCGCTCCGTAAGAAAGAAACGCCCATCGCTGCGGCTCGTTCGGGCTCAACGCCACGGCTTTTTCGAATTGGCTAATGGCCTCGTCATAGCGCCCCTCATAGGCGAGCGAATCACCCATCGCGCAATAGGCCACCGCGAAAGTCGGATTTAATTTAATCGCCATCGCGTTGCCCGAGAGCGCAGCGGCGTAATCGCGACGGGCAAGATTAATGCGCGCCATCAGAGCATAAAAAACCGCGTTCTGATCATCGATTTCGAGCGCCCTCTGAGCGGCGGCGAGAGCTTCATCGAGTAGCGCGTCGTCCGGTTCGGTATCCCAATAGACCATACCCAAGACAACCGCGTAGGCCCACCAAGCGTGGGCATCGCCGAAATCGGGGTCGAGCTCGGAGCTGCGCTTGAGCAACCGCTGAGCCTCCTGATTACCCGCAGCGGTAAATTTATAGAAATTCGACATGCCCAAATGGAAGCAATCCCATGTTTGCAGGTCGGTGCGGGGCTTCCGTTCCACCCGGTGGCGTTCGGCGGCGCCAAGCTCGGGCTCGATACGCCCGACAATTGTGTCGGTAATTTCGTCTTGAAGATCGAAAATATCCTCTAGGTCGCGATCATATCGTTCGGCCCACAAGTGATCGCCGCTTGCCGCATCGATGAGCTGGGCGGTGATGCGCAGCCGTTGACCGCTTCTTCGTACACTCCCCTCGACAACGTAATTAGCGCCAAGCTCGTTGGCGATTTGTCGAACATCAGGCGACTCGCCCTTGTAAGCAAACGTGCTGTTGCGGGCGATAACCCGAAGTCAGCGATACTTCGATAGCGCGGTGATTATGTCTTCGGTCGTACCGTCGGCGAAATATTCCTGCTCAAGATCGCCGGACATATTGTCGAACGGCAACACGGCGATGGAGGGTTTATCGGGTAGCCGTAGTTCGCTGGTGGACGGGTCCGGTGCGCCGGACAGTAGTTCGCTGGTGAACGGGTCTGTTGCGCCGGACAACAACACCCGATACGCGCGCACCGGTTTGGCGATGTTCTTGACCTGCTGCGCGCCCATATCGGTAAAGCTCAGATCGAGCTTTCCCTCGACACTTTGATGAACCACGTCGGAGATACAGATACCGCCGGGCTCGGCCAGCCCTTCCAACCGCGCGGCGACGTTGACCCCATCGCCCAATATGTCGTTGCCATCGATGACGATGTCACCCAAATTGATTCCAATGCGGTATTGAATGCGCAGCGCGTCGGTCACCTCGCCTTCGCGTTCAGCCAAGCCCGCCTGCAACACCACGGCGCATTTGAGCGCATCGACCACGCTGGAAAATTCGACCAGCAGGCCGTCGCCCATGGTCTTGACGATGCGCCCGCCATGGCCGGCGATTTCCGGATCGATCAACGCTTCATGGTGGGCCCTTTGGCGCGTAATCGTGCCTTCCTCATCGGCCCCTATGAGCCGTGAGTAGCCAACCATATCGGCGGCAAGAATGGCAGCTAGACGACGTTCCATATTCCCTCCTCAAGCGGGGGAAAGTTAGCCGATATGATCGTCTGTAACTAGGGCGGCACGCGCCTAATGCATCGATGACCGCTAACGCGCTATAAGGGCTCCTTTTCCGAGCTTGGTACTTGTCCCATGACCCTTCTCTGGATTCCGCTGACCATCGCCGCCGCGTTCATACAGAACCTGCGCTCGATGCTGCAGAAGCATCTCAAAGACCGGCTCGGCACCACCGGCGCCACCTTTGTGCGCTTCGGCTACGGGTTTCCCTTTGCCCTGCTCTATCTGGCCGGACTGGCGGCTTTCACCGATCTGCCGGTGCCGGATCTAAACGCCCGGTTCATCGTCATCGTGATGATCGGCGGGCTGGCGCAGATATCCGGCACGGCGCTACTGGTCTCGCTGTTCGATAAACGTAACTTTGCCGTCGGCACCACCTATTCGAAAACCGAGACCGTACAGGCCGCCATTTTCGGCATTATCTTCCTCGGCGAGACGGTATCGCTGAACGCTACCATCGGCATTCTGGTGAGCCTGGTCGGGGTGATCGCCATTTCCGTCGCCCGCAATCCGGTCGGCCTGCGCGCCATCGCCACATCGTGGACCGAACGGCCGGCACTGATCGGTCTCGCCTCGGGCGCCTCATTCGGCATCGCCGCGGTCTCGTATCGCGGCGCCTCGCTGTCGCTGGGCGGCGACGGGTTTATCATGCAAGCATCCGTCACCCTGGCCTTCGTTTTGGTGTTCCAGACCATCGTCATGGCGGCCTATATGGCCGTGCGCGAGCCAGCAGAACTGCGCGCCTGCCTCGCCGCCTGGCGGGTCGCCGTCTGGGTCGGCCTGAGCGGCGCTGTGGCGTCGATCGGCTGGTTCACCGCCATGACCATTCAGCAGGCGGCCCTGGTGCGCGCCCTGGGCCAGATCGAGCTGGTTTTCACCATCTCGGCCTCCACCCTGATCTTCCGCGAACGCATCGTGCGGATGGAATTGATCGGCATCGCCTTGGTGGTCGCCGGCATCGTCATCTTGATTTTGCGCTGAACAACGGCAACAACTGATCCCTCAGGGACAAGGAGACCCCCATGACCGACAGCACCGACAATTTGGAACTCTTGCAAGCGGTGTGCGACGCCTGCTTGGAAGTGGGCGAGCGGCTCGACTTGACGGCACACGAGCTGATCGTCGCCGTCGCCGCCAATCTGGGCCGGTTCGTCGCTGTGGCCAGCGCCGAGAGCGACGAAGCATCGTTGGACGAGTTGAAGAAACTCGCCCTCGACGTTTTCGAGGAAGGCATCAACGCCGAGCCGGTGGAATAGGACCGGGTCACCGGGAGCCCATGAATAGGGATCGATCCTATTTCCTGCTGCTGAACATTGGTCATTTTCTCGACCATTTGTTCACGCTGATCTTCGCCACGGTCGCGGCCCTTACGCTTCATCGCGATTGGGGTATCGGATATGGCGAACTTCTGGCCTATGCGACGCCCGGTTTCTTCGCTCTGGGTGTCTTCGCCCTACCCGCGGGTTGGCTCGCCGATAAGTGGAGCCGCGACGGGATGATGGCGGTGTTTTTCATTGGCATTGGCCTTTCGGCGATCGCCACGAGCTTCGCTCAAACGCCTTTGCAAATCGGCGCCGGATTGTTCGTGATTGGCATGTTTGCCGCCATTTATCACCCGGTAGGTTTGGCCATTGTCACCATGAAGTGGCGCAATACGGGGATGCGGATAGCGGCGAATGGCGTGTGGGGTAATCTCGGGGTTGCCAGCGCGGCGCTGCTCACGGGTTATCTGATCGATAATGGCGGCTGGCGCATAGCGTATGTTCTGCCGGGCGTTTTTTCCATTATTATAGGTTTCGTATTCATCGCGCTGCGCTGGCAGGGCATTATTTCCGAGCAGAGGGCACCGAAAGCGGTCCCCAACGCGACCGGCACGATTTTGGCGCCTGCCGACCGGAAATTGCTGGTTCGTGTCTCGGCAATCGTTTTCCTGACCACGGCCATCTCGTCCATTATCTTCCAATCGACCAGTTTCGCGCTGCCGAAAATCTTCGACGAACGGCTGCAAGGCCTTATCGTTCAATTGTCCAGTTGGGTCGAAAGCGTTGCCGTACCCGGCCAAGGGGACATCGCAACCGCTGTCGGCGCGCTGGCTTTCATCGTGTTCGCGGTAGCATCAATGGCTCAGCTCGTCGTTGGCAGCATGCTCGATCGCTTCGGGCCGCGCGTTATTTTCATGATAATGGCGACGATGCAGCTGGTTTTCTTTTCCCTCATGCCGGGGCTGATTGACGGGCTCGCGCTGGCGGTCGCTTTCGGCTTTATGCTCGGCGCCTTCGGGCAAATACCGATAAACGACTATATGATCGGCAAGATGGCCAGCGGCCCACTTCGCGCCCGCATCTACGGAGTTCGCTATGTCGTCAGTTTCTCGGTCCTGGCGATAACCCTGCCCCTGGTCGCATTCGTCCATGACAATTGGGGCTTTGACACGCTGTTTCGCATTCTCGCGGCAATTGCCTTCTTGATATTGCTTGCCGTCGCAACTCTGCCCCGGCGTCTCCCAACGCCGCAGACAGTAGGTAGCGCGGCCGAATAGTCGGCCTAACGCCCCGCCAGCGCTGTGTTCTCGATGCGGATGCGGTGCCACAGCAAGCCAGCGTTGGCGATGCTGAAACCAACCGCGATCTGCCACGCGCCGGCGATCATCGGCACCACGGCGATCTCGGCGATGACGATCAGATAGTTGGGGTGACGTAGCCAGCGGTAGGGCCCGCGCGCAACCAAGATTGAGCCCGGTACGGTGATCACCCTGGTGGTCCAATAACGGCCAAGGGAGGCGATCACCCACACCCGGGCTGCCTGCAGGAATAGGAATACAACGAACCAGAGCGGGTTGAGGGCGGTGTGTGCCGGCACGAATATCACCAGGCTGACAAGCCAGGCGACATGCAGCCCGACCATCAGCGGATAGTGGCCCGCTCCGTGCTCGATACCGCCCGCGGCAAGTAGCTTGCGGGTATTGATCCGCGCGACCATCAGCTCGATCAGCCGTTGCAGCACGATCAGGGCGACCAGCACATACCAGACGGAAACCATTACGCCGCCCCCAGCAAGGCGAACGAGGCGGTAAAGCCCGGCCCCAGCGCCGACATCAGAAAGCGGCCCGTTGGCGCCTGCGCCATCGTCTCTTTGAGAACGAACAGCGCCGTCGCCGCCGACATATTGCCATAGTCGCGCATCACCGCGCGCGACGCGGCGAGTTCGCCATGCGCCAGGCCGAACACATCTTCCAGGGCATCGAGCACCTTGCCGCCGCCAGGGTGGCAAATATGGCGATCGATGTCGGCCAGGGTTAAACCGTTGCGCTCGAGAAACGCCGCCGCCGGCGCCGGCAGATTGTCGCGGACAAAACCCGGAACATCGCGCGAGAGCTGAATTCCCAGACCCTCCTCGCCGAACGACCAGCCCATGACATCGAGGGAATGGGGCCAGGTGTGTTCCGCCCAATCGACAATCGCCGGCCCGCTGAAAGCGCCGGGGCCGTCGCACTGCACTAACGCGCCCGCCGCGCCATCGCCGAACAGGGCGGTGGAGATGATGTTGCTCTTGCCCGTATCGTTGACCTGGAACGTCAGGCCGCACAATTCGACCACCAGCACCATCACCCGCGCGCCGGGCCGACTCTTTGCCAGTTGCCCTGCCCGCGCCAAGCCGGTCACACCGCCGGCGCAGCCAAGCCCGAACACCGGCAATCGTTCGATGTCGCGGCGCAATGCCATGCGCTCGATTAGCAGCGCATCGAGACTGGGGGTCGCCATGCCGGTCGTCGACACCACCACCAGCGCGTCGATATCCCCGGCGGCTAGCGCAGACTGGTCGAGCAAGGCTTCGGCCACGCGCTCGAGCAACAGCACTGCATTTTCGATATAGAGATCGTTGCGCTCGCTGAAACTATGCGGCCGTCCGTACCATTCCAGCGGCACGCACGAATAGCGGGTCGCCACCCCGGCATTGGCGTAGACCGGCGTAAAGCGGGCGAAGTCCGGCACGTCGGGGGCGAAAATCTCGGCAGCCCGGGCGACCACGTCGGACTGGTGCAGCACGAATTCGGGAACCGCCGTCGCCACCTCCGAAATGCGCGCCGGCCCGGCTTTCGAGGGATATGCCATCACGGGGTCGGCGTCAGCGGTTCCGGCGCACGAGCAGTTCGCGAATCGTTACGTTCGCGGACCGCCAGATAGGTGGCGCCGGCAAAGATCATGATACCGCCGATCCAGGTAAATTTATCCGGCACCTCAGCGAACAGAGCAAAGCCGAGGATCGACGCCCACACCAGCCTGAAAAAATCTATCGGCATCACCACAGCGGTATCGGCGAGCCGTAACGCCTGCGCCAGTGTCAAATGTCCCGCTGTCCCGATCATCCCCATGACGAACATCAGGGCGAGCTGTTCCAGCGTCGGCCAGGTCCAGACAAACAGCGCCGGGATCAACGCAAGCGGTGTCATAATCGTGACCATATAAACGACGATCGTCGGCGGCGCATCGCTGCGCCCGAGCGATTTGATAACGACGAGGATGGTTCCCCACAGGAAAGACGATGAGAGGATCAGCAGCGGGCCGGTTTC
>JBLHHE010000003.1:0-21664 GCA_047616465.1 Alphaproteobacteria bacterium | reverse complement strand
GTCAGATTGAAAGCGACGACCAGCGTCTCCGCCAAGTCCTGCTGAACCTGCTGAGCAACGCTGCCAAGTTTACCGAAAATGGCGATATTGAATTATCCGTCGAGCGCTCCGGCGACGGCTGGGTCCGCTTCCTTGTCCGCGACACAGGAATCGGTATGAGCCGCGAACAGGTAGGGGGTCTGTTCGAGCCTTTCGTCCAAGCAGATAACTCGATATCCCGGCGGTTTGGCGGCACCGGATTGGGCCTGTCGATTAGCCAGAGATTTGCCGAGATGATGGGGGGCCGCATCACAATCGAAAGCGAACTGGGAACAGGATCCTGCTTTACGGTGTGGTTACCCGATATCGAACCACCGACTCAAACGAATCCGACCGCTCCGCGTTTGGGTGACACCCCATTGCCCCCATTGACACGCCGGTTCACGCCTTGAACCCCGGATTAGACACTAATCCCATACGCCGCCGCCCAGCCGAGGCCGGCCGCGGTATCGCCTTGGGGGATATATTCGGCGCCGACCCAGCCGTCGAAGCCCAGCGTATCGATCAGGTCGAGCAGGTAGGGGTAGTTGATTTCGCCGGCATCGGGCTCGATCCGGCCCGGCACGCTGGCGATCTGGATATGGCCAACGCTCTCAAAATAGCGGCGGAAATTACTGGCCAAATCCCCTTCCATAATCTGGCAGTGGTAGAAATCCATCTGCAACTGCACATTGGCTAGACCCACATCGGCAATGATGGCGTCGGCCTGACCCTGATAGTTTAGAAAGTAACCTGGGAAGTCGCCGGTATTGAGCGGCTCGATCAGAACCGTGACACCCTCGGCTGCCGCCTGTTCCCCCATACTGCGCAGGTTTTCAACGAAGACCGCGCGGCATTGCGCCGGGTCGGTATTTTCGTTCGGAACGCCGGCCAGCGCATGAATGCGCGTGCAGCCAATAGCCTTTGCATAGTCGAGGGCCCGTCTTGCATCATCGGCGAAGGCCGCCTCGCGGCCGGGGATCGCGCCCAGGCCGGTGTGCCCGCCGGCGGTCGCGCCGTAGGGCGTGTTGATAAGCACGCATTCAAGATTGTGCGCGGCGAGGCGCGCGGCAATGTCTTCGGGCGAATGCTCGTAAGGGACAAGAATTTCCACGCCGGTAAAGCCGTGATCGGCCGCCGCCGCGAACCGGTCGAGGAGGGGATGCTCGGTGAAAAGGTAGGTGATGTTAGCCCCGAGCCGGGGCATGTTAACGATCTCCGTTGAGGGCGCGCCAGACATCTTCGCCCGTAATGGGCATATCGAGATGAACCACGCCAAACTCTTTCAGCGCATCGCAAACGGCGCTGACGACGGCCGGCGGCGCGCCGGTGGATCCGCATTCGCCGGCCCCTTTAGCCCCCAAAATGTTCGTCGTGCAGGGCGAAGTCTCATCGGCGACCACGGTGTAGAACGGCACATCGTCGGCCCGCGGCATGGTGTAGTCCATGAACGAGCCCGACAGTATTTGCCCGTCACGATCATAGGCGACGTGTTCCATTAGGGCCTGGCCGATGCCCTGGGCGACGCCGCCATGGACCTGGCCATCGACGATCACATGGTTGACCACCGTACCCACATCGTCGACCGCGGTGAAACGGGTGAGCTCGATCTTGCCGGTGTCGGGATCGATTTCGACCTCGCAGATATGGCAACCATTGGGCCAGGTCAGATCGCCCGAGGTAGTGGTTTCGGATACGGCGAACATCGCGTTCGGCTGAGCCGAGGCAAGCTCGAACAGGCCGATCGCGCGGTCGGTGCCGGCGGCCGTGAACCGGCCGTCGGCGAATTCCAGATCGGCCGCCGACGTTTCCAGGGCATCGGCAGCAAGCCTGCGGCCTTCCTCGATCAGTACCTGGGTACTAACCACTGTGGCGCTACCGCCGACATAGAGCGAGCGCGACCCACCGCTGCCGCCACCCGTCGCCACCCGGTCGGTGTCGCCTTGGATAATTTCGATCCGCGCCGGGTCGATCTGCAGGCGCTCGGCGACCAGTTGCACATAGGATGTTTTAAGTCCCTGGCCCATTTCCTGGGTGCCGGAAAAAACGGTGACCGCGCCCTCACCCGACACCGAAATATCGACGGTCTCGGTAAACTCGTTGCGCCCGGTATGCTCGATATACATCGCCAGACCGCGACCGGCGAGCTTGCCGCGCCGCTGCGCCGCCTCGCGGCGGGCGGCAAAACCATCCCAATCGTGGACCTCCATCGCCACGTCCATCATGCGCGGGAAGTCGCCGCTGTCGATCGCCATGCCGGTGGCGTTGATGTAGGGCATCGCCGATTTCGGCACCATGTTGCGCCGGCGCAGCTCGACCGGGTCGATACCCATCTCGACGGCCGCCTTGTCCATCAGACGTTCGGTCAAATAGACCGCTTCCGGCCGCCCGGCGCCGCGATAGGCATCGGTCGGCCCGCTGTTGGTCAGCACGCATTTGCAGTCGCCGTAGAGGGCGGGCACCTCGTAGGTGTTGGACAACACCCGGAACGAACTAATGGTGGGAATGAACGCGCCCTGATAGGCGATGTAGGCGCCCATATTGCCGAGCGACTGCACCTTCATGGCAACGATCTTACCGTCGTTATCGAACGCCAGCTTCGCGCGGTTGACCTGATCGCGCCCGTGAATGTCGCTGACGAAAGCCTCGCTACGCTCGCCGCGCCAGCGCACCGGCCGCCCCAACTGGCCGGCAGCGAACATCACGCAGGCATATTCCGGATAGCAGAACACCTTCATGCCGAAGCCACCGCCAATGTCGGGGACGACGACGCGCAATCGGTCTTCGGGAATGTGGAACACGTCCTCGCACAAATGAGTTTTCAGCAGGTGCGGCATCTGCACGCCGATGTGCATTGTGTAGCGCCCGGTTTCCGCGTCGAATAGGCAGGCGCAGCCCCGGGTCTCCATCGAGTTGGGCACCAGCCGGTTGTTGATCACCTCGATCTCGGTGACATGGGCGGCGCCGGCGATCGCGGCATCGACGGCGGCCTCGTCGCCTTGAGCCCAAATGCCGGCGACATTATTGGGAGCGTCGGGCCAGATTTGCGGCGCGCCGGCTTTGACCGCGGCGGCGGGATCGGCCACCCCCTCGAGCACTTCATAATCCACGTCGAGCAGTTCGGCCGCATCTTGCGCCTGTTCGACGGTCTCGGCGACGACCATGGCCACATTATCGCCCACATAGCGCACCCTATCGGGCATCAGCGGGTAGCGCCGCGGCGGCGTCAACTGGGTCACCTGCGGCAGCGGCGGAAACTGACGAAACGGCACCGCGCCGAGGCCGTGCTCTTCGACCAGATCCTTGCCGGTATAGACCGCCAGCACGCCGGGCGCGGCAGCCGCGGCGCTGGTATCGACCGCCACGATACGCGCATGGGCGTGGGGCGAGCGGACAAACACGCCATGGGTCAGTCCGTCGATTGCCAAATCGTCGAGATATTGTCCACCACCTGTAAGCAGGCGCGGATCCTCCGGGCGCGACAGCGAACCGCCACGTCCGAATTTCATCACTTCGGTAATTACTGGATCGCTCAACGGACCGTCCTCTTGGTCAGACGGCGACCCACTCGTCGCCGACCTTCAGCCGGTGGCCGATATCGTTCTGCTTGTTCATCATTTGCTCGATGAAGCAGCCTTTCTTGGCGGCATCGATCACCCGCTTGATGTCTTCGAAGGACTCGTCGCTGTCCACGGTTAAGTCCATATTGATGCTCTTGGGCGCCGACTCATAAGGCTCGCGGCCGCGTTGGGTGGCCTGCCATTCGCACCGGCAATGGATGTTCACATCGCGAATATCGACCCGCAGCCTTTTTGCGAAGGCGCGGAACTGGGTCATCAGGCAAGAGGTCAAGCCGGCCGTGAAATAGGCGATCGGCAGGGGTGCGGTGCCGTCGCCCCCATGGAACGCGTATTCGTCGGAAGCGAACTCCCATCCGAGTTGCTCCGGATGAACCAAGCGCACATCCATCTCGCAGCGCATCTTGCCGACCGCGCGCGCGTCGCATTCGAATGCCACGTCAAAAGTCTTAATATCCTGATCGCTCATGCCGGCTCCTAGTTCGAAAGGTTCATGATAAGCCCCGAAGATAGTCGGTTTAACACAAAGACAACATAGGCCGGCAGACACAACAATTATGCCCTGGGGCTACTCGTGGGATTGATCGCGCCCCGGCGGACGCGCTATGCCACTGTCTGCAACACGGCCATAGTGCCGGATCGAATTCAATAACGAGATTTTGGGGAGTTAAATATGTCGAGAGTTCTCATCGTGACCGGTGGCAGCCGCGGTCTCGGCGCCGCCACCTGTATCGACGCCGCCGAGCAGGGCTACGAAGCCATTTGCGTCAATTACGTCAACAATAAAGAGCGCGCCGACCAGGTGGTCGCCGCCTGCGAGAAGGCCGGCGCCAAGGCGATCGCCGTGCAAGCCGACGTCGCCATCGAGGCCGATGTGATTCGCCTGTTCGAGACCGTCGATAAGGAACTTGGCACCGTCACCCATTTGGTCAATAGCGCCGGCATCATTGGCCCCTTAGGCCGCGTCGACGAGTTAAAAGCCGACGATCTGGCGCCGCTTTGGGCGCTGAATATAACGGCGATGTTTATCTGCTGCCGCGAGGGCGTTAAACGCATGTCCACCGTCCATGGCGGTAAGGGCGGGGCAATTGTTAATGTGTCGTCGGCGTCCTCCCACCTTGGCGGCCCTGGCATCAACGTGACCTATGCGGCTTCCAAGGGCGCCGTTGATTCGCTTAATTGGGGCCTTGCACAAGAAGTCGCGGCTGAGGGCATACGCGTTAATTCGGTCAGCCCCGGCGTCATCGACACCGAGATCCAGCCGGCCGGTCGGGTCGAGCAAGTCGGGCCCAACCTACCCATGAAGCGGGTCGGCCAAGCCGAAGAAGTCGCCGCCGCAATCCTGTTCCTGCTGTCGGACGGTGCGTCTTATGTGGCGGGCACCAAAATCAACGTCTCGGGCGCACGGTAAGCCAACGTCTAAACCCTCTCCCAAAGGGAGAGGGGCTTACTGCCTGATCGAATGCTACGCCCCTTAAATCTCGACGGCGATTTTGCCGAAGTGGCGGCCGTCGCGCATATGCTCGAAGGCGGCTGGCAATTCGTCCAGGCCAAAGACCCGCTCATCGAGGGCCGGCCGCAGCTTGTGCTGGTCGATGGCGCGCAGCATCGCTTCGAACTGTTCGCGGCTGCCGCAGGTGACGCCTTCCAAGCGGATTTTTCGCGTCACCACAAGCGGCAGGCGAAACTCGTGATTGGCGCCCGATAGAACGCCGATCAGGCACACCGCACCGCCCGGCCGCACCGCCTTGATCGACTGTTCCAGCGTTCCCGCACCGCCGACCTCGACGACCAAATCGATGCCCCGGCCGTTGCTGATATCACGGGCCGGCCGCGCCCAATCGGGCGTTTCGGCATAGTTGATGGTGTGATTAGCACCCAGCGTGCGCACCCGGGCAAGCTTTTCATCCGACGACGAAGTCGCGATAACCTCGGCGCCGGCCAGTTTCGCGAACTGCACCGCGAACACCGAGACACCGCCGGTGCCCTGGGTCAGTACGATATCGCCCGGCGTCGTGCGTCCCTGATCGATCACCGCGCTCCACGCGGTCAGCCCGGCGCACGGCAACGCCGCCGCTTCCGCGTCGGTCAAATGGCTGGGGGTCAGGCAAAGGCCGTAGTCCGGGAACACCCGCAGTTCCGAGGCAACTCCATCAAGCACGCCGCCCAAACCCGATTTCATATTTTGCAGGTCCGGCTCGCCCGAAATCCATTCCTGGAAAAAGTTACCAACAACCCGGTCGCCGGGCTTAAAGCGGTTCACGCCCTCGCCCACCGCGGCCACATCGCCGGCGCCATCCGACAGGGGTATGAAATCGACCGTGCGCTGCTTCGAACCGTAACCGCCCTCGACGGTCAACAGGTCGCGGTAATTGAGGGTCGCGGCGCGCATGCGCACCAACACTTCGCCCGGCCCCGGCTCGGGATCGGGGCGTTCGACGACGGCTAAGTTTTCCAGCCCCGGTTCGTTGACGATAGCAACGCGCATTGTTCCCTCCTACTCGGCCGCCGAGGCCATATGTACTGTGCGTTGCGGGAAGGGAAAGTTGAGGCCATCCGCTTCGAGCTGCTCTTTCAGTTTTTTGGTGAGATCGAAGTACACGCCCCAATAATCGCCGGCATCGACCCACACCCGCACCACGATGTTGACCGAATTGTCGGCCAACTCGGACACGACGACCGTGGATTCGGGGTCGGTTTTTGCCCGCTTCTCTTCGCCGATCACCCGGTTGATGGTCGCCATCGCGGCGTCGATATTGTCGCCATAATCGATGCCCATCACCAGATCGACCCGGCGGGTATCGTTGAAACTGAAATTCTTGATCGCCGTGCCCCAGATCGCTGCGTTGGGAATAATGATCTGCACATTGTCGGGCGTCGCCAGTTCGGTGGTGAACAACGACATCTCGCGCACCGTGCCGGCATGGCCGCCGGCGTCGATAAAATCGCCGGCCTTGAACGGACGAAATAACAACAGCATGGCCCCTGCCGCGACGTTGCTGAGGGTACCTTGCAAGGCCAGGCCGATGGCTAGGCCGGCGGCGCCGAATACGGCAACCAGACTTGTCGCCTCGACGCCGAATTGCTGCAGCACCGCGATGATTGTGAACGCAATGACGGCGTATTTGACCAGACTGCCTATAAAACCCGTCAGCGTGTCGTCAACGCGGCCGGTCCGCCGCAACATGCGCTGCACGGCTTTTTTCGCCCATCCAGCGGCGATCAGGCCGACAATCAAGACGACGATCGCGCCCACCACATTCAAGCCGTAAGAGGCGATTAGCGCCAAGGCTTGGTCGGATATTTGTTCCATCACAGCTACTCCTTCACAGACACTGGCCCCCACGGGGGTTCACGTTTAAAGGGATTTAATCCCAGATTGATTTCAGTTTTGGCGATTATGCCGATTTAGGGCGCGCTTGCTAGCGCCGGCGGATAAACCGAAACGCCGCCACCACGAGCCAGATCGGCAAGACGACCACGGCGCCGATCAAAACAAACGGCACCGCCCATTCCACCGCATCGACGACGACCAGAAAAATGCTTTCCACGGTGCCGCCAATGACACCCAACATTGATTCCGGACTGATGTTTAGCGCGGACAGGGCTAGCCCGATGATTAGGGAATAGAAGAACAGGCGCAGCAGGGTGCGCGAGATATTTCGCTTCTTCATTGAGCCGCCCCGCGTGCCGATCGTCTGGTTAATCGCGATAGCCCGGATCCATGGCGTCCAAGCGGCGCAGATGCCCCGGCCAGTCGCGAATAGCGAGGTTCACGTTCTTCTCGAACTGCTTGGCCGCATGCTCGCACACCTCGTCGGAAGGTATAACCAGCTTGGCGCCGCTGGCCATCGCCTGAAGCTGACTGCGGGCGCATTTCTCCAAATAGTAAATCAGCGAAAAGGCCTCATCGATGGTACGGCCCGCCGCCAGCAGGCCGTGGTTGCGCAATATCATGACCGAATGGGCGCCCAAATCGCGGAGCAACCGATCGCGCTCGGTAAGGTCGAACGCCAGGCCCTCATAATCGTGATAGGCGAGGCGGTTATGGAAGCGCATGGCATGCTGGCTGATCGACAGGAGCCCGCATTCAAGCGCCGAAATCGCCATCCCGGCGATGGAGTGGGTGTGGAGTACGCATTTGGCATCCTCGCGTCCCGAATGAACCGCGCTGTGGATGGTATAGCCGGCTGGATTGATCTTGTAGAGGCTCTCGCTCAGGGGGTTACCGTCGATATCCACCTTGATCAGGCTCGACGCCGTAATCTCGTTGAACATCAGCCCGAACGGGTTAAGCAGAAACGCCTCTTCGCCGGGCACTTTGGCCGAGATATGGGTGCGGGTCATGTCCGACATGTCGTACAGATCGACCAACCGGTAGCAGGCCGCCAGATTGACGCGAGTTTCCCACTCCGCAGCGCTCACGCTGGTGCGGAGGGACTGAATTTCATTGAGCGGTGCAAAATCATCGACTGTCTGCAAACTGGCCATGGTGCGTTCTCCTTGTGCTTCTTGGTTTTGTTCAGGGTGGCGCGAGAATAGCGACGCGTCAATCAGATAACCTCGGCAACCACCTGACAGCGTTGCCCGCCCAGGCCGGCGGCCTCCGCTTCAACGATATCGCCGGCCTTGAGATAGGTGCCCTTGCCGTGGCCGACGCCTTCCGGTGTGCCGGTCGAAATGATATCGCCGGGGTGAAGCGCGATTTGCGCCGACGCGTGCTCGATCTGCTCCTCGGCGGAGAACACCATCTCGCCGGCCGGGTCGTCCTGCTTGGTTTCGCCATTGACCTTCAGGGTCAATTGGATGGTGCGATAATCGGGCACAAACGCTTTGGGCACGAAATAGGGCCCCATCGGCGCAAACGTGTCGTGGCTCTTGCCGGTAAACCAGTCGGTGCGCAGGGTCGGCCAGTCGGGCCGGGCTTGGGCATCGCGGGCGGTCACATCGTTGGTGGTCATATAACCGGCGACGTAATCCAGCGCGCGTTCCGCCGGCACCCGCTTCGCCGTCCGGCTAATGGCCAGCGCCAGTTCCACCTCCCAATCCACCTGCTGCGATTCAGGGGGAAGCACGATGTCGTCGAATGCGCCGACCAACGCACTGGGCGATTTGAGGAACGAGTACGGCCGCACCCGCGCCTTGTCCCGGTCGAGCATATTGTCGCGCTCATCATCGTTCTGGGCGGTACCGGCGTTGAGCATCTCACGAATATGCCCGCCGTAATTAGCCGCCGCATAAATCATTTTCGGCGGGCGCAGGATCGGCGGCAGGGCTTTGAGATCGGACAATGTGGCGACGCCACCCCAATCGGCGTCATCGCGGCCATCGTTCGTAACGAAGTCGGCGATGGCGCACAGCGCATCGAAATTGGCATCCCATTCGGCGAGCATGTCCTGGATCCCGGCGGTCGTCGTCGGCCCCTGCCCGCTATAGGCTTGCGCGACGTTCGACAGATTATAAATCTTCTCAGCCAGAACCAATCCGACGAAAGGCCCGCCGTCATTATTCGAAAACGTGCCGAGTTTAAACTGAATATCCGACATTATGTTTCCCCCATAAACTACTATTACTAAACGATATTACCAATCGTACCCCGGGTTGCTGCGCGCCAAACCATCATAGAGATCGAGGACGCGCTGAAACCAGGCATGGATCGGATCGCCGGGCTCGACCAGCGCAAAGGAGCTCACGGTACGCGCCCAAATGAACGGGCTGAGCGCCACATAATCGGCATAGGTCGGCAGCTCACCGCCGAGGAACGGCGTCTCGGCGACGACCTGGCGCATTGGTTCCAGCCGCTGGCGCAATTCCAATACCCGATCCTCGCGGCCTTCTTGGATACCATTGATATCGCGGCCCAGACGCTTGCTGCGGGTGGCCAGGAAATACTCTTTATCTTCCGGCGCCAGCTGGGCGTAGATATCCTCGACCATCATGGTCATGACCAACGGGCTGATCGTACTCACCGCCCAGTTTTGCACAAAGCGAGCGTGTTGACGCCCATCGCTGCCGGCGAGCACCGGCGGCCGGTCTGAATAGGTGTCGTCGAGATATTCGGCGATGGTCCAGCTGTCGCAGACCCAGGTGCCGTGATCGTCGATCACCGGGATGGTCTTGAACGACCCGTCGCCGATTTGCGCGATATCGGTAAACCGCGTCGGCACCGTCTCATAGTCCAGCCCCTTATGGGCCAGCGCCATCTGGGTGCGCCAACAGTTGGAACTGAAACGCCGGCCGTCATTACCTACCAAGTCAAACAAAACGATTGCCATCTAAATTACCTTTTTCAATACCAAGGCCGCGCAACGAAGAGCGGCCACATACGCTAGTTTAAAACGACGGACCGGCTAGGCCGCCCTGGAGAACCTCGGCGAAAACTCCGGCGCGACCGTCTCGGCGAACCGTCGCAAAACGTCGTGGCGCAAGGCGCGCGGCACGCCGACCGTCGCGGGATGGACGATGAAGTGGTTGAAACCGATGCCGGCGAGTTTTTCAACCTGTTCGCAGACGGTTTGCGGCGAGCCGACAAAATTGTGGCCGGCAAATCCATCGATATTATTGGGGTCGGCCAGCTTGGTCAGGTTCTGGAAAAACCGGCTAAACTGTTCGTAACCTTTAATATCGACCCAGACATCGGCGTCGGCCTCGTAATGCAGGGTTTGCAGCCGGAAAAATTCTGAAAGATGCCGGCGCGCCAACTCCATGGCCTCATCGTCGCTATCGGCGATCAATGTGTGGGCCATGATCGGCCGGCCGGTATCTTCCGGGTAACCGCTCACCGCCGCCTGCTCGCCCCACGCCGCCATCGCCTTTTCGAGAATGTGGAACGGGAACTGGCACGTGTTCAACGGCGCCAACCCCATCTCGGCCATGATTGTCGCGCTTTGCGGGCTACCGAGCGCGCCGTACAAGTGAATGCGCTCGGTCTTCGGCGTCGGCCGAATGCTAATCTCGCGGTTGGTTGAGAAGAATTTTCCCTGATAGGAGAACGGCTCACCCGTGAGGCCGCGTTTCAAAATCGCGTAGCAGTCTTTGAAACGATCGCGGGCCTCTTCCATGTCCAGGCCGAAGGCGTCGTATTCCAGTTTCGCCGTACCGCGCCCCAGACCCAGATAGAGGTTGCCGGTGCACAAATTACTCAGCATGGCGATTTCGCCCGCCAAACGGACCGGATTGTACCAGGGCGCCACCAGCACCGCGGCGCCAAATCCCAGGCCGGGGAATTGCGGCGCCAGATTGGACATGAACATGAGCGGGCTGGGGGTGGGAAAATAATCGGAGAAATGATGCTCCAGCATCCACGCGCTATCATAGCCGAGCGCATGGCCGACCCGGCAATCGGAGAGAACCTCTTCGTAGAGTTGCTCATCGCTCAGACCGCCCTCACCCACCGGCGCGACCACAAACGCGAAGTTCAAATTTTCAGCGACCATTGATCTCTCCCTCGTTTTTTTTGCCATCTTAGCCATAACGTGCAGGAGCAGGAAGATACGACACGATTTATGCATCGGGACCGATGGTTTACGCTGGGAGCGAGAACGGTGAAATTGCCAACGCGTAATAGCGGCACAGGAGAGCGGAAATGGACATCAAAGGCAGATCGGCGATTGTAACCGGCGGCGGCTCCGGCCTCGGCGCGGCGACAGCGCAAACCTTGGCCGACGCCGGCGCTAAAGTGGCGGTGCTCGACTTGCGCCTCGATGGCGCCGAACAAACCGCCCGGGCCATCGGCGGCCTGGCGGTCGAGTGCGATGTCGGCGACGCCGACAGCGCTGCCGCGGCGGTCGCCCAGGCGCGGGAGGCTCATGGCATTGCCAGCATCCTGGTCAACTGCGCCGGTATCGGCCCCGGTGCGGCCGTCGTCGGGCGCACCGGCCCGGTCGATCTCGACTGGTTCGAAGCGACAGTGCGGGTCAATCTGACCGGAACCTTCAACATGATCCGCCTCGCCGCCGCCGACATGATGCAGCAAGAGCCCAACGCCGAGGGCGAACGCGGCGTCATCGTCAATACCGGCTCGACCTCGGCCTATGAAGGCCAGGTTGGCCAGACCGCCTACGCCGCCTCGAAAGCCGGCGTGGTCGGCATGGGCATCGCCTTGGCGCGCGAATTCGCCCGCGAAGGCGTCCGCGTGATGACCATTTCGCCGGGACCGTTCGACACGCCGCTGTTTGCTTCGATGCCGGAGAATGCCTATCAGCGCCTGCTCGACGCCGCCCAATTTCCCAAACGAGCCGGCAAGCCCGCGGAATATGGCCAGCTCGTCGTCAGCATTGTCGAAAACCCCATGCTCAACGGCGAATCGGTCCGCCTCGACGGCGCCATCCGCATGGGCCCGCGTTAGGCGATATCGAGGACGACGTTGCCCAAATGCTTTGCCGCTTCGACCATCTCGTGGGCGGCGGCGATGTCATCTAGGGGAAACCGCGCGGCGATGGTGGTGGTCAGGGCGCCGTCGGCGACCATACGGTTGAGATCGGCGACCCCGGCATCGCGCGCGGCGTCGGACAGTTCGTAGACGATGAACCATTTGAGCGCCGCGCCGCGGACGATGAAGGCTCCGGCCGGGATATTCGCCGTGGGGGCGTCGGTGCCATAGATGATGACCGTGCCCTCGGGCGCCAGAATGCGGTCGTACATCGGCGCGTTGGCCGACAGGTTCAGCTCGATGATGCGGTCGGCGCCGCGACCGCCGGTCAGTTCCTCGACCCGGGCCGCCACGTCTTCGGTGCGGTAGTTGATCGCCGCGTCCGCGCCCGCAGCGAGCACATAATCGGCTTTCTCTGGCGAGCTGATCGTGGTCAGCACCCGCGCGCCCTTATATTTGGCAATCTGAATCGCGTGGTGGCCGACCGCACCGGCGCCACCGGCGATCAACAAAGTCTGGCCGGTCACATCGCCGTCGAAGCTTATCGCGCGCTGCGCCGTGAGGAACGGAATGCCGAAGCACGCGCCCTCGGCGAAATCGACGCCATCGGGCATCGCAACGACGTATTTCGCCGCCAACACAATATATTCCGCTGCCGTCCCGAAGGGCCGCTTCCATTGGCCGTTCATGACCCAGACCCGTTGGCCGACGCGCCCGCCATCGACACCCTCGCCCACCGCATCGACGACACCGGCGCCATCGCTGTGGGGCGTAATCTTTGGAAAGGGCATGACGCCGCCACGACCCCGTAACCGCGCCTTCCAATCCGACGGATTAACGCCCGAGGTGTGAAGTTTCACCCGAATTTCGCCCGGTCCCGGTTCCGGCATTTCCATATCGCCGATGTGCAGGACGTCGGCGGCGGGACCAAGTTCGGTGTAAGTGGCAGCGCGCATTGTTTTCTTTCCAGCCTTGTTGATTATGTTTCGGCGAACATGGCATTTATGCCCCCGGTGTCAATCCGCCTCGAATCAAGCGACCCTATTACACTAGAGTTCGACGATGCGGCGAAAACGGCAGGCAAACCCGCCGCCCCACCCCTGACGATAGGGCTGACCTCGATTGAGATACCAAATCGTTGCTGGAATTCTTTTTATGGCGATGACCGCGGCGACCGCGGCTCCGCCGCCGGCGACCGCACAGGACGCCTTCGCGGGCTTTATTGTCGGCTTGCGCGACGTCTGTGCCGAACAGCCGGCGCGCAACTGTACCCGGCGGGTGTCGGTTTTTCTCGATAGCGATAACAATGGCCGCGTGTCGTTACGAGAATTCGAAGCCGTGCGCGCCGAGGCGAAATCGAGCGTGACAATTCGCGATTCGGGGCTCTCCAACATCGAGCGCAGCTTGATCTCGGTAAGCTTGCTGGCGCTCCAACAGACTAAGCTTGCCAGTGTCTTCGCAAGTTTTGACGCAAATTCCGATGGCGGCCTCAGCGAAGACGAACTGTTCGCCGATTTCCGCCTCGACCAGCGCCCGCTCGCCAAAATTGTCGCCGACCCCAATAGCGTCAATTGGAACACATTCGCGGCGCGCTTCGGCAAGGTCGGCTTCCTGATCCTTGACCTGTTACCCCCAAGCCACCGTAAATAGGCCATGGCGAAAACTTATAGCAATGCGCAGCGGCGCGAATATCTGCACATGATCGGCCGGGTCGGCGGCGCCTAAATTTCAGAAATTCGTAACCCTGCCCTCCCATCCTTCGACAGGCTGAGGATGAGGATACGTGCGACCGCCAAGTTATATAAAATACTCTATAATATGAAAATATATTATTTGAAATATTCATTTTATTGAATTATGATTACACATCATGCGTGAATGTGTAAATTGCCACGAGGCCCTGCAAACCGCGCGCCTGTCGTGTAACGCGTGCGGGTTAAGCTTCGAGGGCACCTTTTATATGCCCCGGCTGGCCCGCCTGGAGCCCGGCCAGCAGCAATTGGTCGAGCAAATGGTGTTGTCTGCGGGAAATCTGAAGGAAGTCGCCGGCACAATCAAAGTCAGCTATCCCACCCTGCGTAAGCGCGTCGATACCCTCATCACCGCCTTGCGCACCCTGCGCGAACAGGACGATGCGCAAATCGCCGAATTCCTGAGCGCGGTCGAGGCCGGCGACATGACGGCCGAATCCGCGGCACGTCTCATCAGAGAGCTCCATGGCCAATCTTAACGAAATAGATCCTAACGGGCATGCCGAACGCATCCACCGGATGGAGCGCGACGGTCTGCTCAGCCCGAGCCAGGCGGCGCAACTGCGCGAGAGTATTAAGCCGCGCGAGGCTGACGACGCGGCCCCGCCGCTACGCGCGCGTTGGCCATCGCGCTGGATCGGCGTCATTTTAATAGCGATCGCCGTCGTCGCCCTGGTCACTGCCATACTGGGTACGAGCGGCGGGCCGGCGACCGTGCAAGACGTATCGAGCACCTTGAACCAGCCAGGGGGTGTTGGAGAACTGAACGCAACCATATCGAAATTATTCGCCGTCGCGATTTTGCTGGTCGTCCCGCTGCTGTTGTGGGCCTGGATGCACAACAATCTAGTCGCCAAGGAAGAAAGCGTGTTCGAGGCGTGGGCCCAAACGGAGAGCAATTTCCAGCACCGCGCCGACCTGGTGCCGGCGCTGGTGGAATCGGTGTCGCGCTATATCCAGCCCGAATCCGAAACTCTGACCGGTGTTGCCCCAGAGCGTAGCGGCGCGACCGAGCGTTTAGCGCAAGCCATCGACGAGCTGATCGGCACCCAAAAAGAAGCCGCCGAAGTATTGCACGCCAGCCCGGAGCTGTTGATCGAAAACGAGCAAAGGCTCGCCCAACTGTTCGCCGACCAGGCATCGGTGGGGCGCAGCGTCGGCAATCTGTTCGCCGTCGTCGAGGCCTATCCGGATCTGCACTCGGGCGATCAGTTCGTCGAGCTGCAGGCGCAACTAGAGGGCGCCGAGAACCGCATCAATGTGGCGCGCCAGCGCTTCAACGGCGCGGCCGGCGACTTCAATGCCACCCTGCGAAAATTGCCCTGGAGCCTGGTCGCCAGCGCCGGAAGCTTCCAGCGCAAGGCCTATTTCCGCTCCGAGGAAGAAGCGCGCCGTGCGCCCGAACTTAACTTCAAGTAGGAAACTTGCCGGCGCCCTCATTGTCGCCATAGCCATCGTCGCCGTCATTTCCGCCGTGCGCGGTCTGCCGGGCGGCCCGCCGCTGGTTGACGATGACGCGGCGCTGATGTCGCCCGACGAACGCGCCTTTGTTGCCAGTTTTCACGGCTTTCTGATCAAGGATCACAATATCGACTACCGGGTTGTGACGGTTGATGGTGCCGGCGATATAGATCGCTTCGCCGCCAAGCGCTTCGAGAAACTCTTCGCCAACTCGCGCAGCGCAACCGGCCGCGGCTTGCTGTTGGTCATCGATCCCGAACAAGACCAAGTGCGCCTGGAAGTATCCTTAGCGCTGGAAGGCGTGTTCCCCGACGCGTTCATCGCCTATGTGGAACACCGCCAGATGGCGCCGTTCTTTCGCAAGGGCCGCATCGCCGACGGCATCCTGGCATCGACCGAGCTGATCGCCCGGCGCGCCCAGCGCGCCGCCACCAACGCCGGCTTCGACGCGAACGATTTCCCCTCCCCGGCGCAGTGAGAGAAAGCCCCGCTGCCGAAAGGAAAGGGTTTAATAAAAGGCGCGCCGTAACCCCCGTGCGTTTTCCAGTGCACGGCCTTATTATTGCCTGGGTACGAGTCTCGCTTTCACACGAAAGGCCGCCGACATGCTGGCGAATACCTACGCGCAAGTTCTGCAGTTTTTCCAAACCTACGGCGTGCTGGCCGTATTGGCGGTGATTCTGGTCGTCGGCATCTTGCGTATCTTTTTGCGCTACCTGACCGCCCGCGACCAGGTGAGGACGGCCCGCGCCTTCCGCGAACGGTTCCAGACCTTCGCCAACAGCTCGGGCGAGGACATTGCGGCCTATGAGCGCCTGGCGTTCCTGGCCGAGCGCATGGGCAACACCATGGGCCAATACGCGCTGCTCGACGCCAAGCCGCCCTTCTCCACCCATAGCGGCAAAGGCTTTGTCACGGTTTTGCAGTATATCCCCGAACTGCGGCGCCATTTCGCCGACCTGGCCCAAGGCGGCTATGGGCTGGGTAATGATGGCGCCAGCTGGATCTACCATAACGTCGATGACGCGCTGATCCGCTTTCTCGGATCGCGCGACGAGACCGGCAAATCGTCGGCGCGCAAGCTGATCAACCCGATCGCCTGGTTCAGAGAGGGCGTCGAGCGTATTCTGGCCCTGCCGTTCTATATCTTAAGCTGGTTCGGCCTGATCGAGCCCGCCGGCGCCGCACGGGCCGAGCAACGGGGCTCGTTCCGCGCCATCGCCGGACTGGCTGCCATCGTTACGGTCACTTTCATCGCCAGCACCCTGATCTTCGGCGAAGAAAAAACCAACGCCGCGTCCCGCGCCACCTATCGCGGCATCGTCGACACCTCGGCGCGCACAGTGAGCAGCTCGGTCAAGTCGTTGGGCAGCCTGGCCGACGATGTGACCAAAGTGATTCTCACGCCGAAAGAACCGCAATAGGGAGCGTGAGACGGGCGAGCTGATTTAGCGGGTCGATTGTTCCCTCACGAGGGTCCTGTTTCACGAGACGACGCTCGATGTCCACGTGCTTGAGACGAAGCGATGCAATGGCGCGGTCACGCATCCTGGTGAGCGCCGTGAACGCGACCAAAGCACGATCGCGCCGCTGCGTCTCCGTTTCGGCGGGCATACCCGCGACGGCGCGCCGGATTTGCTCGATCGTGGGAAAGTCTCGATAGCGTGGTTCCTTCGCCGCACGCACGCCCTTTTCCGACAGGTTGAGGTACTCGATGTCTGGCAGGTGAATTTTCGACTTGTAGCCAGGCTGACATGCCAGCCACTTGAAGAACCGCAATAGGGAGTGTGGGGCGAGGTTAAAGATTTTCGGAAGAAATGGTGCCCAGGGGCGGATTCGAACCACCGACACGCGGATTTTCAGTCCGCTGCTCTACCAACTGAGCTACCTGGGCCCACAACGTGTCTCGCACGATGTCGCGACGGGCGACGCGCGGGTATAGGAAATATCCCCTGCCCTGTCCAGAGGCCAGTTTAGGGGGCGCTTACAGTGGCTTCGCGTCAGCTTTCCTCGTCGCGCGCCAGGTCGGGATTACCCTCATAGACCATCGGCGCTTCGTCGGTGGGAATGCGGTAGCCGCCGCCGAGCCAGCGGGCCAAATCGGCGTTGGCGCACCGCTCGCAACAGAACGGCCGGTGGCGCTTTACCGTTGCCTTACCGCAATTGGGACACTTGGCCATGCTCGGGGCTCCCCGCTGCTTCTCGCCTGTTGGTGACGGGCGCATATTATCACGATTCTCGAATAGGTTTAGGGGGTCACGCTTTTAGCGGGTTGCGGGGCGACTTCCCATTTATCGCGCGGCCAGCCGGGCTGCGCCTGCAGCGCCACCTGGCCCACCCGGGCGGCGGCCTCGACGAACGCGCCGTGCAACGCGCCGGCCAGCAGCTCGATCACGTCGGGTGCGGCGCGCAGTACATAGCTTGCCGAGGGTTGGCGGCGCGCGCCCGACGCCAAGCCCCGGATCGCGCCATAGGCGGCAGCGTCGGTGCGCATCTGCGGCGTCTTCGCCGGCTCCATCATACGTTCGGCCAGCGACGGGCCGAGGCGAGTGCGGGTCATCTCGATCAAACCCAGATTGGAAATGCCGAGAACATGGCAGGTCGCCGGATCGTCCTTGAGATAGCGGCGCAATGTGGTCAGCACCTGTTTGCGGTCATCGCCCCGGGCCATCTTGAGGGCGTCGATAACGATGGCCCCGCCAATGGCGCGCAGACGCAGGTGGCGGGCGATCTCGAGCACGACCGCCATATTGACGTCGCGCGGACCCCGGCCCGCCTGGCCCACATGGCGGGCGGAATTCACGTCGATGGCGCACAGGGTTTCGGTCTGGTCGAACAGCAGTTCGGCGCCGTTGCCCACCGCGACCCGGTGCGACAGCGCCGCGGCGATGGCGTCCTCGACCTCGTAGGTTTCGAACAAAGGGCCGGCCTCGCGCACCAGCGTGACGTCGCTTTCCAGTTCCGCGCCATCGAGCCAGCGCCCCACCGCGGTCTCGATAAGCCCGTCGCCGCAGACGATGCGCGACACCTCGCCGCCGGCGAAAGCTGCCAAAATACGGTCGATCGGGTCGGGCGGTGGCTGCAGGCACGCCGGCGCTTGCTGTTTCGAACTGTTGGGCGCGTCGGGCAAACGCGCCAGGCGCGGACCCTTGCCGGCGAAGCCCTCGGCGGCGACCCGCACGGTGACCGCCTGGCCTTCATGCACCAGCTCGGCAATGCGCGACCGCCGGCCGGCTTTCTGTGACCCGGACTTTTCTAATTCGGCCGCGTCGCGCGCCCGCAAGAAGCCATCGGTGGCCTGGCCAATATCGACAAAGGCGGCGTTCATCGCCGGGTCGAGGCGGCGCACCCGGCCCAGATAGACCCCGCCGAACACGGCCGGGTCGCTATCGCGAAAATGGTCGACCTGCCACACCTGCTTGCCATACAGCAGGGCAGCGCGGGTCTCGCCGGGGAAACGCTCAATGAGCAGGGTCGCGTCGCTCACCCTTGCAAATATCCCAGACCGGCCAGCAGGGCGGTGACGGTGGCCACGTCGAGGCCGACCACATTGGTGTACGAGCCGTTGATCGCCGGAATGAAGGCGGCGGCGTGGCCCTGAATGGCATAGCCCCCGGCCTTGCCCTGCCATTCACCGGTCGCCAGATAGGCGTCGATCTCGGCGCCGGTCAGCCGCTTGAAACGAACCATGGTGTTAATCAGCCGCCGCGCTCGGCCCCCGTTGGGAGCGCGTAGGCAAATGCCGCCATAGACCCGATGGCGACGGCCCGACAGCAGTTCCAGATAGGCCCGTGCGGCGGCGGCGTCCGCCGGCTTGCCGACAATGCGCCGGCCGACCCCGACCACGGTGTCGGCGCCGAGCACGAAGGCATCGGGGTGACGGGCGGCGACATGATCGGCCTTGGCCTCGGCCAGGCGGCGCGCCAGCGGGCCCGGCTCTTCGTCCTTGCCGGCGGTCTCGTCAATATCGGCGGGGTCGATTTGGTCCGGCGTGATGCCCACCTGCGCCAGCAATTCGCGCCGGCGCGGCGAAGCGGACGCCAGTATCAATTGAGGGGCCACGTCATTTTCTCAGCAGGGCGTAGTCCGGCAGGCGGCAGGCGGCGATCAGGGGGAAAAAGGGGCGGCAGCGCATAGGCGCGCAACCTTATTTGAAGCGGAATGTGATGCGGCCCTTGGATAAATCATAGGGCGTCATTTCGACATTAACCTTGTCGCCCGCGAGCACGCGGATGCGATGCTTTCTCATTTTGCCGGCCGTGTGGGCCAGCACTTCATGGTCATTGTCGAGCTTCACGCGAAACATCGCGTTGGGGAGCACCTCGGTTACGGTGCCGGAAAATTCGAGCAGGTCTTCTTTCGCCATACTGTGTCCGTGCGTTGTTACCGCGTGTGTGCGGCGTTGGGAGCGCAGTTGGAACGTATTTTGGCGATAAACTCAACCCCTGCCCTCAATTGAGCCTTGCGAAACGCACCGAAAACAGGGCCCTTACCGGCACAGGTCCCATAATCGGCCCATAATCCATACAAACGGGAGAGACGCCCATGAGCGACGATATTCTTTACCAGGCAGATGGCGCGGTTCGGCTGATCACCATCAATCGGCCGGCCAAGAGGAATTCCTTGGATTTCGCCGCCAACGACGATCTGGTCGAGGCTTTCAAGACGTTCGACGCCGATAACGACGCCCGGATCGCCGTGCTCACCGGCGCTGGCGACGCGGCGTTTTGCGCCGGCGCCGACCTCAAAAGCTACACCATGGCGTTCGCCACCACCCCGCCCGACGAATTTCGCCGCACCTACACCAACGGCTACGGGCTCGGCGGCATCACCCGCAACCTCGATATACACAAGCCAATCGTCGGGGCGATCAACGGCTACGCCATGTCGGGCGGCTTCGAGATCGCGCTGGCCTGCGATATGCGTCTGTGCTCGCCCAACGCGGTGTTCGCCCTGCAAGACGTCAAATGGGGCTTCCACGCCTGCGACGGGGCGCTGGTGCGCCTGCCCCATATCATCGGCCTCACCCACACCATGGAGATGTTTCTAACCGGCGACCGCTACGACGCCGACTGGGCTTATCGGGTTGGCCTGGTGAACCGGATTGTCGCGCAAGATAGGCTGCTCGATGAAGCCCTATCCTTAGCCCACGACTTATCGACCCGTTCGCCGCTGGCCCACCGCCAGGGCAAGGAGACCATCCTGCACGCCCTGGGCCGGCCCCTGCCCGAGGGGTTGCGCTTCGAAAGCGCCTCGTTTCGCGATCTCGGCGACAGCGAAGACCTGGTCGAGGGCACCAATGCCTTCGCGGAAAAGCGCGAAGCTGAATTTAAGGGAAGCTGAGCGGCAAATATGGATGCCAAATTTACATTTGGGACTGGGTCTTTCGTCACCCCACCTAAATCCTCCCCCATCAAGGGGGAGGACTTTAATGCCGGCATCCGGCACCGCCATGACCCCCTCCCCCCTTGTGGGGGAGGGATGGGGTGGGGGGTACGCGGCGATAGCCGCCAATACTAATCCAACGCCGCGTCGCTGATCGGAAATCTCTGCTTGATCCGATCGAAGAGGGCGTCGCGCAGATCACGGTAAGCCTCGAGCCTTGTGTCCCGGTTGCCCTCGACAATCGTCGGATCGGCCATCGGCCAGTATTCGATCTCGCAGGATATGGTTCGTGTCAGCTCGACGGCGCGAAGCTGGGCTTGCGGCGTGAAAGTGACAATCAAATCAATCGATCGGTCGGCCAAGTCATCGAATGTTTTGGGCTTATGACGCGACAGGTCGAGGCCGATTTCGGCCAGCGCGGCGACGGCGAACGGGTCGCTCTCGGCCGCCGACAGGCGCACCCCGGCACTGTCCACATAGATACGATGACCCAGCAGGTGCTTCATCAGCACTTCGGCCATGGGCGAACGGATGGTGTTTCGATTGCACGCAAACAGGACGCTGCCGGGAAAATCGCTCATGCCCGCTACGCCCTGATATGCAAGGCGCAGATAAGGGTAAACAGGCGGCGCGCGGTATCGAAATCGACATCGACCTTCCCCGCCAGTTGCGCGCGCAGCCGCTCCGACCCCTCGTTGTGGAGCGCACGGCGGCCCACATCGACGGCCTCGATCTGCACCGGCGACGCTGTTCGAATTGCCTCGTAATAGCTTTCGCAAACGATGAAATATTCGCGGATGGTGCGGCGCAACGATTGCACGGAGAACATCACGGCGCCGACTTTTACCCCGTCCTCGCGATCAATATCGAACACCAGGCGAGTATCTTGAATGCGCAGGGTAACGTCGTAGGGGCCGTGCGGCGCGCCGCCGAAGAACACAGAATCGGGTTGGAAAGTGTTGGCCTCGACCAAATCATAGATCGCGACTTCTATCTCGCGCTCAACGTCCGGCTGGTAGCGAACGATGCTCGGATTATCGATGGCAACGCGAACGATACGGTGATTATTGTCCGACATGGCGATTAGCCCCGGTCCACGA
>JBLHHE010000002.1:0-24333 GCA_047616465.1 Alphaproteobacteria bacterium | reverse complement strand
TGATCCAAGCCTCGGACAGCGTGCCCGTTATCGTCGATTTTTGGGCGACATGGTGCGGCCCCTGCAAGACCCTGACCCCGATACTCGAAAGCGTGGTCGCCAAGGCCGGCGGCGCCGTACGCCTGGTGAAAATCGACGTCGACAAAAATCCCGATCTGTCGGCCCAATTGCGCATCCAATCGATCCCAACCGTTTTCGCCTTCAGAAACGGCCAACCGATCGACGCCTTCCAAGGCGCGCTGCCGGAAAGCGAAGTGCAAGCCTGGGTCGACAAATTGATCGCTGAACATGGCGGTAGCGGCGAGCCGTCACCGGTCGATCAGGCTTTGGCCGCGGCGGCAGAGGCTTTCGAGGCCGGCGATATAGCCGGCGCCGGCGCGCTGTTCGCCCAAGTGCTCAATCAAGACGAACAAAATACCAAGGCCCTGGCCGGAATGGCCCGGTGCTACCTGGGGGCTGGTAAAATCGATAAAGCCCGCGAGATCGTCGACCAAATCGCTGAGGAACTGCGCGGCGACGATGATATCCACGCGGTCATTTCAGCCGTCGAGTTGGCCGAGGCCGGTTCCTCGGCAGCCGGCGAAACAGAGAGTTTACGCGCTCGCTTGGCCGATGATCCCGCCGACCTGCAAACCCGGTTCGATCTGGCCGTGGCGATTTACGGCGGCGGCGATGCAGAGGCCGCAATCGAGGAACTGGTCGAAGTGATCCGCCGCAATCGCGAATGGAATGAGGGTACAGCGCAGCAACAGCTTCTGAAAATATTCGAAGCCCTGGGACCGACCGACCCGGTAACGATCTCGGGCCGCCGCAAGCTTTCCTCGATCCTGTTTTCATGAGCGAAAACCCATTCGACACTAAATTTGAGGATCTGCCGGCAGAATTGCCCCTGTTTCCCTTGAACGGGGTTTTGCTGCTGCCGCGCGGCCGGTTGCCCCTGAATATTTTCGAACCGCGTTATCTAAATATGGTCGAGTACGCGTTGGGCCGCCAACGCCTGATCGGCATCGCTCAGCCTACGGTTGATGGCCAGGCCGGGCTCAGCGCCCCCGATGGCACGGCGCTCTACCGGGTCGGCTGCGCCGGACGGATCACCAATTTTCAGGAAACCCAGGGCGGTCAGGTTCAGCTTACCCTGCGGGGCGTGTGCCGGTTCAACATCATCGATGAACTGCCGCTGATGAACAGCTTCCGCCGGGCGCGCGCCGACTTCGCGCCCTACAAAAATGACTTTTCCGACGAAGATGGCACGGTGATCGACCGCCAACGCCTGCTGTCGGATTTGCGGGCCTATTTCGAAATGGAAAGCATCGAGGCGGACTGGGACACGATCAAGCAAACCCCCGACGACCGGCTTGTCACCACATTGGCCATGGTGTGCCCGTTCGAACCGCACGAAAAACAGGCGTTGCTCGAATCCGCCGATCTCGCCCATCGCTGCAAACTTATTATCGGCCTGATCGAATCCGCGTTGCGCCGCGGCGACGATGGCGGTTCGGCGGCCATGAATTGAACACCGGAAGCGCCGGTATATTTTAAAGGAGCCAGGGAATGGCAGCCCAAAACCGAACCGCGGTCGATCCCAAACTGTTGGAGATTCTTGTCTGCCCGCTGACCAAGGGTCCGTTGCGCTACGACGAAGCCAAGCAGGAATTGATCAGCCTCAAGGCCGGCTTGGCGTACCCCATCCGCGATGGCATTCCGATTATGCTGGCCGATGAGGCGCGCGAGTTGAGCCCGGACGAGACGCCGTCAACGGCCTCATCGTGATGGAAAAGCTCGCCACGGATAACGCGCCCTGGCCGCTTGAAGTGCGTTACACCGCGGCAACCAAGAGCCTGCTGGTCGCCTACGATAATGGCGCCACCTTCACCTATCCCGCCGAGTTGCTGCGCGTCGAGAGCCCGTCGGCCGAGGTCAAAGGACATGGCGCCGACGAAAAGCGTATCGTCTCGGGCCGCTCCCATGTCGGCATCATGAAGGTCGAACCTGTCGGCAATTACGCCGTGCGGCTGCACTTCGACGATCTGCACGACACCGGCCTTTTTACCTGGCGCTATCTCTACGAGATGGGCGAACGGCAGGATGAAATTTGGGTGACCTACCTGGCCGAACTCCAGAAGCGCGGCCTCTCGCGCGATCCCTAACCGGCGCAGCTACAGCGCCTCGCCGCGCACCAGCCGCGGCAGATCGCCGACCGTGCCCATGGCGTGACGCATGAGGTTGCGCCGCAGCGGCGCAATCCGGTTTACCGCTCCCAAGCCCACACTTCGAGCCACGCGCAGCGGCGTGACATCGTTTGAGAACATCCGGGTAATGACATCGGTCACCACCGCCAGCACCATATTGTCGAAGCGCCGCCAGCGCTCATATTCGGCCAAAATGTCGGGCGCGCCGATATCGCGGCCGAGCCGGCGTGCATCGATAATCACTTCGGCCAACGCGGCAATATCGCGGATACCCATGTTCAACCCCTGGCCGGCTATCGGGTGGATCGCGTGGGCCGCGTCACCGACCAGGGCCAGACGCTGCCCGACATAGCTGTGCGCGTGCGACAAGCTCAGCGGATGCGACCAACGCGCCCCGGCCAGTTCGAGCGCCCCCAGAATATCGCCGAATCGCGGTCCCATCTCAGCCACGAATGCCGCCTCGTCCAGCGCCATCAGCGCCGGAACCAAGTCGTCGCGCTCCGACCACACGATCGCCGAACGGCGGCGGCCGTCAACATCTTGCATGGGTAAAATGGCGAACGGTCCGCCCGGGAGAAAACGTTCGTGGGCAACATTGTTATGGGGCCGGTCGTGGAACACGGCACATACAATGCTGGTTTGATTATAGGGTAGCCGGGTCACGCCGATACCGGCGGCCTCGCGAATACTCGAATTGCGCCCATCGCAGGCCAGCAATAGCCGTGCCTTGATCTGACGTCCATCGGCCAATTCCGCCACAACCCCGGTCGAGGTGCGCGTGATCTCGGCTATTTCCATCGGCGCCAGAAATTCCAGAGCGTCGAGCGAGCGGGCCCGCTCGATCATCGCCAGCCGAAGGTAGCGGTTCTCGATAATGTGCCCGAGCGGCTCATCGCCGACTTCACGATGATCGTAATGAAGGAACAGCAGCGAATCGCCGTCGCTGACCCGAATATCGTTGATCGCGCTGGCGTAGGGGGCAACGCCTTCCCACAGCCCGACGCCCTGCAATACACGCGCACTGGCGTGGGCGATGGCGGTCGCACGGCCGTCGAATTCCGGCGCAACGGTTGCCTCGGGGGCGACGCGGTCGACGACGGCGACGGGTAGCCCGGCGCCGGCGAGCGCGCTGGCGAGGGTCAACCCGACCAAACCGCCGCCAACGATAAGGGCTTCAACGTCGATTGTTTGCAGTTCGGGACGGGGCGTTGCCATGACACGCAACTTCGCAACTTCGCCGCCACCTGTCCACGCCACCATTTGACGCAAGCGTTAATCGTTGGACTGCCTAAAATATGGGCACTCTGGAAAAGTTGCTTAATTCATAACCAACCAAGCGCTCAACGATAGAGCCAATCTGCAACTTATTCCATATTTACCAACACCTTAGCATATCCCGGCCAAACCGGCATGGTTCTTGAAGTGCAACTGGTAGTTCGCCGGGTTCTACGCTCGACGGCGCACGATTTACGCATTCAACAAAGGGGGCCTCCATGAAAATGGTCATGGCAATCATAAAACCATTCAAGCTCGACGAGGTACGCGATGCCTTGACCGAACTGGGTGTGCAGGGACTGACCGCTACTGAGGTCAAAGGGTTTGGCCGGCAAAAGGGTCAGACAGAAATCTATCGCGGCGCCGAATATTCGGTGAGCTACCTGCCGAAGGTCAAAGTCGAAGTGGTCGTCGACGATGCCTTGAGCGATCAAACCGTCGAAGCGATCACCAAGGCCGCCAATACCGGGCGGATCGGCGACGGGAAAATATTCGTAATCGACGTTGCTAGCGCGGTGCGCATTCGCACGGGCGAAACCGGCGCCGAAGCGCTTTAAAACAGAGGAGATCATAACTATGAATTCACTTCAGCGCATGAGCGCCCTAAAGCGGATGTCGATTGTCGGCGTCGGCGTCGCGGCGATGGCGCTGTTTCTCACCGGACCGGTCCAAGCGGCCGTGTCGGAGGAAACCGCCTTCGTCTTCAATACGTTTTCATTTTTAATGACCGGCGCCCTGGTAATGTGGATGGCAGCCGGGTTTGCAATGCTCGAAGCCGGGCTTGTGCGGGGCAAGAATACGGCGACGATCTGCCTAAAGAATATCGCGCTCTATTCGCTCGCCGGCATCATGTATTACCTGATCGGCTATAATCTGATGTATGCCGATGTCGATGGCGGCTTTATCGGCTCGCTCTCCCTGCTCTACAACCCCAGCGATGCCGAACTGGCTTTGCTTGGCGCAGAAGAAGCCACCGACGCCTTGGTCGGCGCGGTCGTCGAAAACAGCTATTCGGTCGCCTCGGACTGGTTCTTCCAGATGGTCTTCGTGGCCACGGCAGCCTCAATCGTCTCTGGCACGGTCGCCGAGCGTATCAAATTATGGCCGTTCATGGCCTTTGTGCTGATCCTGACAGCGGTCATCTACCCCATTCAGGGCTCCTGGACCTGGGGCGGCGGCTGGCTCTCCGAAATGGGCTTCTCCGATTTCGCCGGCTCCACCATCGTCCACTCCGTCGGCGGCTGGGCGGCTTTGTCGGGCGCCCTTATCTTGGGGGCACGTAAAGGCAAGTACGGCCCGAACGGCCAGGTTAACCCCATGCCGGGCGCCAATTTGCCTCTGGCTACCTTGGGCACCTTTATTCTGTGGCTCGGCTGGTTCGGCTTTAACGGCGGCTCTCAGTTGGCTTTGGGCTCGGCTCTCGACGCCACGGCAATGGCGATTGTATTTGCCAACACAAACCTAGCCGCTGCCGGCGGTGTGATTGCCGCTATGGCGATGACCCAGATCCTCTACAAAAAAGTCGACCTGACCATGGCGCTCAACGGCGCCATTGCCGGACTGGTATCGATTACCGCCGGACCGGATCTGACCAACCATCTGCTGGCCATCATCGTCGGCGGGATTGGCGGCGTTCTTGTGGTCTTCGCCATTCCGCTGCTCGATAAGCTCAAGATCGACGACGTTGTGGGCGCTATCTCGGCCCATTTGGTGGCCGGCATCTGGGGCACCCTGGCTGTCGCCATCTTCGGGGGCGGGGACTTCGGCGTCCAGCTGACCGGCATCGTAGCGATTGGCGTCTTTGTCTTCGTCACCAGCTCGATTGTCTGGCTGGCGTTGAAATACACCATCGGCATCCGGGCCTCGGAAGAGGATGAAGCCATGGGCCTCGACACGGCCGAGTTGGGTCTCGAAGCCTATCCGGAATTCGGAAGAGGATCCCAACGGGTGTAGCGAAAACGACTTACCCGGAGGGCCGCACCATACAAAAGCCCTCCCTCAATCGAGGAAAGCCCGGCGTTATCAGCGCCGGGCTTTTCTTTTAACCGATTGAAAAACAATGCCTAAACTAACCAAATGCGCTTTCTGCATTGCCGCCGGGGGACGCAAATAACGGATACAGGCAGCGACCGTATCAAGAGTGTTCTTGAGTCAAATCTCAACATATGGCTACAAGCTTCTGACTCTGTTATGATTTTAGTGTAAATAGATGCGGAAACCCTGGCAACGTCGCCGCGATTAGCCGATGCATAACAATATACTCGACGAATTAACCGACTACCCGTTCGACCGGTTGCGCGCGCTGCTGCGTGATGTGGAGCCGCCTGCGGGCCGATCCGAAATACATATGCAGATCGGCGAACCCAAACATCCCCCGCCCGCATTCATCGGCCCGATCCTGGTCAATGCTATGGCCGATTGGGGCCGTTACCCGCCGCCGAACGGGCCCGAGAGCCTGCGCGGCGCCATCGCGGAATGGCTCGCCAAGCGTTATGATTTACCGGCCGGCATGATCGACCCGGAGCAAAATATCGCGGTTGTCTCGGGCACCCGCGAGGCGTTGTTCATGGCGGCGCTGTTGGCGGTACCGGAACAAAAGGCCGGCGCCAAACCCATCGTTTTAATGCCCAACCCGTTCTACCAGGTATATGTCGGCGCCGCGGCGATGGCGCGCGCCGAAATCGTTCTCCTGCCGGCGGGCCCGCAGACCGGGTTTCAGCCAGACTTCGCCGCCCTCGATCCGGCCGTGCTCGAACGCACCGCGCTGGCCTACCTCAATTCGCCGGCCAACCCCCAGGGTTCGATCGCTAATTTGGAAATGCTGGAATCAGCAATCGAGCTGGCGCGCCGGTATGATTTTGTCCTCGCGGTCGACGAATGCTATTCGGAAATTTACACGGCCGATCCGCCGCCAGGTGGCCTTTCGGCTTGCGCGAGTCTCGCCGAGGGGTGCCGCAACGTGCTGGTGTTCCATAGCTTGAGCAAACGCTCGAACGTGCCGGGCCTGCGGTCGGGCTTCGTCGCCGGCGCTCCCGATCTCATCGCCCTGCTCTTGCGCCTGCGCCAATACGGCGGCGCGCAGTTGCCGCTGCCGGTTATGAATGCGTCGGAGGCGCTATGGCGCGACGAAGCCCATGTAGAACAAAGCCGGGCGCTGTACCGTGAAAAATTCGATGTGGCGCTGGAAATCCTCGACGGGGCGTTTGGCGCAACCCGGCCAGGGGGCGCGTTCTACCTGTGGCTCGATGTGGGCGACGGCGCCGCCGCCGCCAAACGACTGTGGCAACAAGCAGGCGTTCGCGTCCTGCCGGGCGAATATCTCGCCCAAACCGATGCCGCCGGCACCAATCCGGGCCGGCAATTTATTCGCGTTGCGCTTGTCCACGACTTAGAGACAACGCGTGACGCTATCGTTCGTATTAGCGAAACCCTCGAGCGTTAGTATCGAGATGAAAGGGACTAGCGAGCCATGATTGCCAGAGCACATAATGGGCCGATGCGCCGGGGATCGACGCGCGGCCGACTGATCCGCGGGTTTTCCAATCGAATGGCTTTCCTGCCGGAGCCGTTGCGCAATTTTATCAGGCGCCGTTTCGCCGAAGGGTTCGGCCTGCTGGTCATCGCCGCGGGCGTCGCCTTCGCGATCGCTTTAATCGGTTACGATAGCCTCGATGCGTCACTGAATAACGCCACGGGCGCGCCGGTCCATAACCCGTTGGGATTCTACGGCGCCGTCACATCCGATTTGGCGCTGCAATATTTTGGCCTGGCGGTAGCGCTGCCCGTCATCGTGCTGCTGGCCTGGGGGGTGCGGCTATTCCGTCACCGTTCAGTGCCTCATTTCGGCTGGCGGCTGCTCACCGTTCTAGTGTCGATCTGCGCCGCCGCGTTCGCCCTTAATGCCGTCGCCACTCCGGCTGGTTGGTCGATCCGCACGGGGCTGGGCGGCACCTTTGGCCATTTGGCGTTCGACCCCGCGATCGAGTTTCTATCCGGCTACGAGATCGCGCCAAGCATACCCGTTGGGGTGACAGCCGTTGTGGCCTTGGTCGGCCTATTGAGCGCTCTGGCCCTGAACTGGAGCGACTGGCGGATGGTTTCGCGCATTCTCGGCTGGGCCGGCCGCCGGTCGAGCCACGCCACCTGCTGGGTGGCGTATCGTGGCGCAGGGGCCGCGCGCACCGGCACCGCCGGCCTGGGCGCAGGCGTGCGCGCCGTGCTGAAGCGCCGCGCCGCAGCACGTCACGAACCGCAGCCGATTAGATCGCCGCGTGTCAGAAGGGAACCATCGGCCCGCGTTACGCCGGCGGCGCCCATCGAGGCCCAACGACAACGCGTCGCCCCGCGCGCAAAGGCGCCAAAACCCAGCCGTCAGGCGCAAGCGGACCGTCAAGCCAAACTCAAATTCTCGGCGCCCGGCGAGGTCTATGAGCTGCCGCCGCTCGACCTGCTGGCCGAGATCGACGAACGCTCGACGGTCTCGAGCCTGATCAGCGAAGAAGCGCTGGAGCAAAATGCGCGTGTCCTAGAGTCCGTGCTGGAAGATTTCGGCGTCTATGGCGAGATCGTCCATGTGCGGCCCGGCCCGGTTGTCACTCTCTATGAACTGGAGCCCGCGCCGGGCACCAAGACCAGCCGCGTCATCGGCTTGGCTGACGATATCGCGCGCTCGATGAGCGCCGTTTCGGTTCGAATCGCCGTTGTGCCGGGACGCAATGTCATCGGCATCGAGTTGCCGAATACAACGCGCGAACATGTAGCGCTGCGCGAACTTCTCGCCGCGTCATCGTTCGAGAAGAAATCGATGGACCTCACCCTGGCGCTGGGCAAGGACATCGGCGGCGAACCGGTGATGGTCGATTTGGCGCGCATGCCCCATCTGTTGATCGCCGGCACTACCGGGTCCGGCAAGTCGGTCGGCATCAACGCCATGATTGCCTCGCTGCTCTATCGGCTTCAGCCCGAAGAGTGCCGGTTCATCATGATCGATCCCAAGATGCTCGAGCTTTCGGTCTATGACGGCATCCCGCATTTGCTGGCGCCGGTTGTAACCGAACCCAAGAAGGCGGTTGTCGCGCTGAAATGGGTGACCCGGGAGATGGAAAACCGGTACCGGTCGATGTCCAAACTGGGTGTGCGCAACCTCGCCGGTTACAATCAGCGTATCGAACAGGCGCGCAAGAAGGGCGATATCCTTTCCCGCAAGGTGCAAACCGGGTTCGATTTGGAAAGCGGCAAGCCAGTGTTCGAGGAGCAGCCCTTCGACATGGTGCCGCTGCCGTTCATCGTCGTCGTCGTCGACGAAATGGCGGACCTTATGCTGGTCGCCGGCAAGGAAGTGGAGGCCGCCGTTCAGCGCTTGGCGCAGATGGCGCGCGCGGCGGGCATTCACCTGATCCTGGCGACACAGCGTCCCTCGGTCGATGTCATCACCGGCACCATCAAGGCCAACCTGCCAACGCGTATCAGTTTCCAGGTCACCACCAAAATCGATAGCCGCACGATCCTCGGCGAACAAGGGGCCGAGCAATTGCTGGGCCATGGCGACATGCTCTATATGGCCGGCGGCGGCCGTATTACCCGCGTCCATGGGCCCTTTGTCTCCGATACCGAGGTCGAATCTTTGGTGGCGTTCCTCAAGGCGCAGGGTGAGCCCGACTATATCGACGATGTGACCGAAGACGACGGTGCGGCCAACGGCCTACCCGGTTTCGACCCCGCCGGAGACAATAGCAGCGGTGACGAACTGTACGACCAAGCCGTGGCCCTTGTGGCGCGCGAGCAAAAAGCCTCGACCAGTTTCGTCCAGCGGCACCTGCAAATCGGCTACAACCGGGCCGCGCGTATTATCGAGCAGATGGAAAAAGAAGGTGTCGTCAGCACCGCCAATCATGTCGGGCGCCGCGATGTGTTGGTCGCCGATCACGGGGGTGACTGAACGAGCCGGACCGCGGCACACAAGGTAATTCGGTGATCTTCCTCGCAAAAGCCGGTGCGCCAACCTATCTTAGGGGCATGGATATGGTCCGCCCCCTAACCCGCCGCAGCGCCAAATGGCTGTTCGCCGCCGCCATTCTATTGGCCAGCACCGCGGCATCGAACGCCCAGCCGGCCCCGATTCTCGACGAAGCCGCGAAAGCGGATGTGGCTCGGGTTGAGCGCTACTTAAACGACATCACAACGCTCGATAGCCGTTTCGTACAATTCTCTGGGCAGGGAATCGCCGAGGGCCGCATCATATTGTCGCGTCCCGGCGACATGCGCATCGAATATGAACCGCCGGTGCCAGTTCTCATGGTCGCCAGCGGGGTAATCATGATGTATCACGACCGCGACTTGGTTCAGACCAGCTATCTGCCGGTCAGTGAAACGCCAGCCTCGTTCCTGTTGGATGAGAAGATCCAGCTTTCCGACGACGTCACCATCACCGGCTTCGAGCGCGGGCCAGCCTCGATCCGGCTGACTATTATCCAATCCGATTCGCCAGACGCCGGGACGGTAACCCTGACATTCGAAGATGCGCCGCTGCGGCTGGTCAAATGGCAGGTCAAAGACGCCCAGGGCAACGATGTCGATGTCGCCCTGCTGGAGCCGAAATTTGGCGTTGAGGTCGATGAGGACTTATTTTCGCTGATCGACCCGGCGCTGGAATATCCAAAAGAAGACGGGGAATAGCCTTCCGCGTCCGGGCGTCTCGTGCTACCTAGCGGCCCGCGATGAACCGCATAGACCGCATAACCACGCCCCGCCCTCTGATTGGCGTCTCCGGAGAACTCAAAGACTTTAACGGCTTTGATATTCAATCCGCAGGGCACAAATACGTCTACAGCGTGGTCGAGGGGTTCGGCGGCATGCCGATTATCCTGCCGGCCCTGGGTGATGTAGAGGCTAATGCTGCCGAAGCGATGGCCGAGCTGGTCGATCGCCTGGACGGCATCATTTTGACCGGCGGCCGCGCCAACATCGAACCCCACCATTACGACGGCGATCCGTTCCGCCCCGAAACCTACCGCGATCCGGTGCGCGATGCGACCACACTACCCATGGTGCGAGCGGCCGTAGACCGTGGGGTTCCCCTCTTCGGTATTTGCCGGGGGATACAGGAAATCAACGTCGCCTTCGGCGGCTCGCTGCACCCCTATCTCTGGGAAGTCGAGGGTAAGAGCGATCACCGCATGCCACAGACCGATGTGCTGGAAGACCGGTTCGCGCCGCGTCACCCCGTGCACTTAACGCCCGGCGGCTTTTTCGACAAAATCGCCAGCGCGGCGGGGATCGGTGGCGACGATGTCATCGTAAATTCGCTGCACGGCCAGGCGGTCGATCGGCTGGCCGAGGGGCTGGTGGTCGAGGCGCTCAGCGAAGATGGCGTCATCGAAGGCGTCTCCATGCCTGACGCCGCGGACTTCGTGGTTGGCGTCCAATGGCACGCCGAGTTCCGGGTGCTCAACCACCCCTTTAACCGCGCACTGTACGCAGAATTCGGCGCCGCGGCCACGCGCCGGGCGGCGGGGCGCGTTCATCGCGAGGGCGTCGCCTAGCGCCGACCCAAAAGCGGCAAGTCGCACCCCGCGCGCGAGCTTGAGGTGCTTGCCACATCAATTCAAATGCCGCCGGATGGCCGCAACAGGGAGAAGATCAGATGGAGTATGTCATCACACCGCCGCCGGTCGTATCGATCGCCGTAGTTGGTCAAACCGCGCGTTTTCCAGTGCGGCGCGTCATCTGTGTTGGCCGTAACTACATGGCCCATATTCGCGAAATGGGCGGCGACGAACGCGACCTGCCGTTTTATTTCGCCAAACCAGCCGATGCTATCGTCCCCAATGGATCGTCGATCGACTATCCACCGAAAACCTCGAACCTGCATTACGAATGTGAACTGGTCGCGGCGATCGGCAAAGGCGGCAGCGACATCTCCGAAGCCGATGCGCTCGATCATGTGTACGGATATGCCGTCGGCCTTGATATGACCCGCCGGGACGTTCAGATCGCGCTACGCGAAAAGGGCCGGCCGTGGGACATGGGTAAGGGATTCGACCAATCGGCGCCGTGTGGAGATATCCACCCGGTCGATCAGGTTGGTCATTTTCCCAAGGGAAACCTCTGGCTCAAGGTCAACGGCGAGACGCGCCAGGATTCGGACCTTGAACTGATGATCTGGAACCTGCAAGAGACCATCGCCAATCTTTCCGGCCTGGTCGCCTTGGCGCCCGGCGATCTTATCTACACCGGCACGCCCGATGGCGTCGGACCCGTGGTGCCCGGCGACAAAATGCACGGCCATATCGACGGGTTGAGCGATTTGGAAATTACGGTCCGCTAATCGCCATGCGTCTTGTCACCTGGAATATAAATTCGGTTCGCCTTCGGGCGCCCCTGGTACATCGTCTCGTTAACGAGATCGCGCCGGACGTCTTATGTCTGCAGGAAACCAAGGTGGTCGACGAGTTGTTCCCCCATGATGCGCTCGCCGAGCTATTTCCCCATCGCCATGTGCGCGGCATGAAGGCCTATAACGGTGTCGCCATTCTATCGCGCATCCCCTTCACGGCGACCGGGGGACGTGACTGGTGCGGACGCCTCGACGCCCGCCATGCCAGCGTCACCTTCGCCGGCGGCGTCGAACTGCACGATTTTTATGTGCCGGCAGGGGGCGACGAACCCGATCCCGACATCAACGATAAGTTTGCCCATAAGCTGCAGTTTCTCGACGAAATGACGGCGTGGGGCGACGAGAGCTCGCCCGCGGATGCCAAAAAAATCCTGGTGGGCGACCTCAACATCGCGCCCCTGGAGCACGATGTTTGGTCCCACAAGCAGCTTCTAAAAGTGGTCAGCCACACACCGGTCGAAGTCGAACGGTTGCAAGCGTTGCAGGCCAGCCAAGATTGGGTCGATGCGGTACGCCACTTTGTCCCCGACACCGAAAAGCTTTTTAGCTGGTGGAGCTACCGGTCGCGCGACTGGCGTGAATCCAACCGAGGACGCCGCCTCGATCATGTATGGGTCACGCCGGCGCTCACAAAGAACCTACAGAGCGCGTCGGTATTCGACGCGGCGCGTGACTGGCTCAAACCGTCCGATCACGCCCCAGTCGTAGTAGATATAGACATTTAGAGATTCAGACGAGCGTCAGCCGCCGACCCGATAGATGAAATAACGTTCGACCGCGACACCGCCGGGCAGGGGCAGCGACGACCAGTCACCGGCCGGCAATTTTTGGTCGCTCAGCACAATACCGCCCGGACACACCATAGCGGCCAACAGAGGCACTAATTGGCCAAACAGGATCGCGTCGGTCTCGGGCCGACCGCTGCCGATATCGCTATGCACAAGCGCCACGGTCTTGCCCAGGCGCGCCGCCGCATCGGGCAGGCGATCGACCACCTCGCCGAGAAACACATGATCGTCATCGGGAATGCAATCGGGATGGGCGGCGATCTTCCGCTCAAAGACATAGATGTCGCGATCGGGAAACAGGGTGCGCAGATGGTCGTAAGTGCGGCCATTGCCCAGGCCCAGCTCGAGTATTGCGCCGGGAACATCTTCGATAAGGCGCGCCGCCGCATCGAGGCATTCGCGCTGCGCCATCATGCGCCGAATAAAACTATCGAGCCGGCTCATGCAAAGCGCCTCGTTTTCAGGTCAACCATGCGAGCCGGCTAGCGCATCGCGTAATTTGTTCGTCGTGTCGTCGAGACGGGACGCCAGTTCGCGCATAATCTCCACCGACATTTCGGGAAATTCAGCGATCAGGCGAAAAAATAAATCCTTCGAAATGCGCAGGGTCACCGTGCGCGATTTCGCCCGAACCGTTGCCGTTCGCGGCACATCGCACAGGATGGCGATCTCGCCGACAAAATCGTTCCGGCCCAAGGTTGCGACATTGAGCTCGCCGGACGGCGTATCGATGAGAACATCCGCCTCACCCTCGATGATCAAATAAGCGGCATCGCCCATGTCTCCCTGGCTGAAGAACAGTTGCTCAGCCTCATAGGTGATCCGTTCGCTGGTGAACGCCAGCAGCTTCAGCTTCGACGGCTCCAGCTTGGCAAACATTGGAATGTTGCGCAGCAGTTCGACTTCTTCATTCAGGCTCACTTTGTGCCCCCCAGCCTTTTTTGGCGTTTTCCAATTTTCATATCACGTCTATCCCTCTGCATTCAGGCAGATTGCAGCATTTCATGCAAAGCCGTCCCCTCCCGGTTTAGCTCGTCATATCGGCCCTGTTCCGTCACGCGGCCCTCGGCGATGACAACGACCCGGTCGAACTTCGCCGCCATCGGCACCCGATTAACGAACCATATGACGCCCTTGCCGTCCCGCATTTTTAGGATTGTCTCGGTAATACGGTCTTGTACCGAGGGGTCCATGGCCGACGTCGCCTCGTTCACAATCAGCAAATCAGGGTGCCGCAACAAGGCGCGCGCAAGGCTGAGTTTTTGACGTTGCACCGTCGACAGCCGCCCGCCACCGACGCCCGCCTGGAACTCCAGGCCCGCCTCCATCACGCTGCCGCGCAAGTGCAGTTCGTCGAGAGTCTCTGCGATCAGCGCCCCAACACGGCGCGGCCCCTCGGCCTGACCATAGGCCAGCTTGCCAAATAGGATATTGTCTTGCAACGCAGCGGCGGCGTTGTAGGTATCGGAATCGAAGAACTCGACGGCGCTGGCGAGTTCGCTTGGCAAATCGGCGGCGAACCTGTCGCGCGCGGCCAGAATCTTTTGCTGCAATTCCTCAGTGACGACATCGAGACGATGCTGAGCAACGACCAGCTTAAACGGCAGCGACATCAGGGCGACCCGATCCTCCTCGGTCATCTCGTCATGCGGGCGGCGGTCGGTCCGCGACAACAATGTCCTGAATTCGGGCAATTCGTCAGAGCCGATAAACGAATACTGCTCGAAAAATTCGTGACCCGGCGGCAAGTCGGCAAAAATTTCGATCATCGTTTCGGCGACGCTGCGGCCGGCCGTGATGAGATCATCGATCAGTTCAGACTTGCGCAACGTCTCCAACACAAAGGGGTGTTGGGGCAGCAAATTGATGTCGAAGGTGTCGCCGACAGGCGTTCCAAACAACAAATTCTCGGCGACCGACGCGTTGGTATTGTAGGCGCTTCTGTCGAAAAGTTCGACGAGTTCGGCGTAAGCCGGTTCGTGCAACCGGTCGGCCATCGCCATCCGCGCTTTAAGAACCGCGTCGGCGATGTCGGGGCGTTGCGCTGGATCAACAGTGCCGCGCAGGCCAAATTGGTAGACGTCCTCCGATAATTCGACGGCATCGACTATTTCGAGTATCCGCTCGAACAGGGCCTCGGATCCGGCGACCCCAGCCGCTTCATAATCGATCCAATCGGCGCTGAAGTCATGCTCGATATTGCCGGCCCGCACCGCTTCGGCGGCATCGGCGAGGCGTTTCTTGGCATCTTCCTCGTCATATTCCGGCGGCTGCAAGGGCCGGTGTTTCAGCCCATAGACCAGATTGTCTCGCACCGAGGCCGATTGTAAAAACGGCGTGCTGCCGGCGTATGAAATACGCCTTCCGGTGACCGCTTCGGGCAACTCGACCAAGTTCTTACCGGCCACCGTTATTCGGCCGCCGGTGGGCACCACCAGCCGCGCCAGCAGCAGCGCGAGGTAATCCTTACCGCTGCTGCCCCCCCCGATTACGGCAACGCTGCTGTCGGTGGAGAGGTTGAGAGTGACCCCCGCGATGCGGCGCACTTCGTCCTCATCGACCAAGCTGACATTCGCCAACTCTACCGCCCCGTCCAACGTCTGATCGCCCTCAGGGTCGGTGTGCTGTAGTTCCTCAACGAGCATGCCATCGGGATCGAACTGGCTGACGACCTGGTCGTATTTTACGCGGGCATCGGCCTGCTGCTGATACCAGTTCAACATCTCTTTCCAGGGCGTCGACATATCTTTGTGGGCGCCGATCACAGCGACCAGGGCGCCAATGGTGATATTGCCCTCGATAACCAGAATGCCGCCGAACAGGTAGAACAGGAACGGCGCCGTCTTATCGAGAATATTGTTGAGCGCCTTGATCATGTATTTGCGTTGGAAAATCTCAAACCGAATATTGTAGATCGCACTCAACCGGTCGGCGAACCGGCTTAGCTCCAGGTTTGAGGTGTCGTTGACGTGAATATCGACAATGCCGTTTACGGTTTCACCGACGTGATCTGACAGCCGCCGGATTTCGCGCAGCCGGGCCTTACCTAGGGCGCTAACCTTCTTTTGCAGCCGGGGACCGACATAGATTTGAATGGGATAGAGCGCCGCCGCCGCCACCCCCAGAAGGGGGTTCTGTACGACGATAAAACCGATCGCGACGATAAGCTGGCCGCCTAGAAACACCGGATCGACGACCGCGCCAACGAAAAATGCGCCGATCGGTTCGGATTCGGCGGTAATCATAGAAATCACTTCGCCTTGGCTGGTGCGCTTGAAATGGGATAATGGAAAGCGCAACACCCGTGAAAACAACGAGTAACGCAGGCGGCGCAGCAACCGCTCGGCGGTGCGCCCCTTCGAGGTGTTGATGTGGAACTTCAGGCCGTTGTTCACAAACACCAGGAACAGAAAAAACACGCACAATATGATCAGGAAAACGATCTGCGAGCCGCCGAACGTAAAATCGAACAGGCCCAGCACCGACGCGGAAAACGGCGGTCCTTCGCCGCCGAGCGCACGATTGATGATCTGCTTGGGAATGTCGAACAGCATGAAGCCGACGGGCCAGGAGAGCGCCACGAAAATTAGGATATAGAGTTGCTGGCGCCCGCTGTGCTTAAGGACAAAGCGGTACATGCTGCGATCCATCCGCTCTGCCACACTGCGTCTCCCTGTTCCCCCAGCGCCCGGCTGCAGTACCGGTGCGAACCACGTTAACTTAACCCACCGAAACCGATAAATATATCGAGAGCGGCAACCTATCGACCTCGTAATCGAAGGGTTCTGCCACTACCTCAGTTGTGTAATAGTCTCGGCGCTGTCAAGCCCGCCCTGGAACTGGTGTCACGATGCCCAACCGCCATAAGCGTATTTTGATCTACAGCCACGACTCGTTTGGCCTGGGCCATCTGCGCCGCTGCCGTGCGATTGCGCACGCCCTGGTGCAGCACGATCCTAAAATCAGCGTCCTTATTCTGTCGGGCTCGCCGATTATCGGCAATTTCGAGTTCCGTGACCGGGTCGACTTTGTGCGCCTGCCTGGCGTCGTGAAGCTGAAAAACGGCGAGTACGTGGCCCTGAAGCTACCCATGGACATCGAAGAGACGGTCGCTTTGCGCGCCGCCATCATATTTCATACGGCCGCCGCCTTCGATCCCGATGTGTTCATCGTCGATAAAGAACCCCACGGCCTGCGCGGCGAGGTTCTCGAAACGCTGCATATGCTGAAAGAGCGCGGCACGGTTTTAGTGTTGGGATTGCGCGACATTCTGGACGACCCGCATTTGCTCGGCCCCGAATGGCGTAACAAGAACGTGCTGCCGACACTCGACAATTTGTACGACGAATTGTGGGTCTACGGATTGCCCCAAATCTGCGACCCCCTCGACGGCCTTAACGTGCCCCAATCGGTGCATCGCAAAACCGTGTACACCGGCTATCTGCGGCGCAAAGTAGGCGAGGGCGTGGCGGCCGCGGTGGATTTTCCTTATCTCGACCGGCCCTATATCCTAGTCACCGCGGGCGGTGGCGGCGACGGCGAAGCCATGCTCGACTGGGTATTACGGGCCTACGAAAACGATCCCGATCTGCCGGTTCCCGGTTTCTTTGTCTTCGGACCATTCCTTGACGCCGACTTGCAGGCCTCGTTTAACGCACGCATCGCGAAGCTGCCCAACGTCGATTCGATAACTTTCGACACCCAGCCGGAAGCCCTGATCGACAATGCCACCGCGATCGTTGCCATGGGGGGTTATAATACTTTTTGCGAAATCCTCTCCTTCAACAAACGTGCCTTGATCGTGCCCCGTACCCAACCGCGGCTCGAGCAGTTCATCCGGGCGTCCCGCAGCCAGGAATTCGGGCTGGTAAAAATGCTTGTCCACGACGCAATACACGATCTCGATGCGCTAGCTCCCGACTGGCGCCTGATGGCAACGGCATTGCGCCAATTACCGCAACAGGGTCGGCCGTCGGAAGTCGTTTTACCGGGCTTGCTCGACGGCCTCGATAACGTCAACCGGCTCGCCGACATCGCCATTGCGCGCCGAGAACGACCCGGCAATATCGACGGCGACCGCAGTGCCGCCGCGGGAGACGCCAGCCAGCGGTCGACGTGACGGCGCCTCATCCGGCAGGCGGAATCGTCGGCGTGGTGGTTAAGGGATACCCTCGTCTTTCGGAAACCTTCATTGCCCAGGAATTGTTAGGCCTGGAGGCGCGCGGCGTTCGCTTGCACATAATCTCGCTGCGCCATCCCTACGACCCAACCACCCATCCCATTCACGACGAGATCACGGCGCCGGTCACTTACCTGCCGGAATATTTGTGGCGCGAGCCGCGGCGCGTTCTACGGTCCTGGTGGGCCGCGCGCCGGCTCGCCGGATATGGGCGCGCACGCGCCAAGTTCTGGCGCGATCTGCGGCGCGACCCGACCCCGAACCGTTGCCGGCGTTTCGGCCAAGCCTGTGTGCTGGCTTATGAAAGCGGTCCGGATTTAGATTTTCTCTACGCCCATTTCCTGCACACGCCGGCCTCCGTCGCGCGCTATAGCGCCGCCATGTTGGGATTGCCGTTTGCCGTGTCGGCCCACGCCAAGGACATCTGGACGACGCCGGATTGGGAGAAGCGGGAAAAGATCGAAGACACAAGCTGGCTGACAACGTGCACGGACCACGGCGCGGATCATCTGCGCCAGCTCGACGGCGACGATGGCAGCAGGTCAAAAATTCTTCTGAACTATCACGGTCTCGACCTGACGCGGTTTCCGCCGGCCCACACTGACCGCGGCTCGAACGGCGGCAGTGACGCAAATGCGCCTATTGCGCTCGCCTCGGTCGGTCGGCTGGTCGAAAAGAAGGGCTATAGCGACCTATTGGCGGCCCTGGCGCTGCTACCGCCGGAGCTAAATTGGCGCCTGACCCATATCGGGGGCGGCCCCCTGGCCGGGACGCTGGCGGCGCAAGCCGAACAATTGGACATCGCCGGCAAAATCGAATGGCTGGGGCGCCAGCCGCAATCCAAGGTCCGGGAAGTTCTCCAGCACGCCGATATTTTCGTCCTGGCCAGCAAAATCGCCGACGATGGCGACCGAGACGGACTGCCCAACGTGTTGATGGAGGCCCAAAGCCAGTCGGTGGTGTGTATCGCCACCGCCGTTTCGGCGATCCCCGAACTGATCGAAGATGGTGTGAACGGCCGCCTCGTCGCGCCCGGCGACCGGCCCGCCCTCGCCGCCGCTATTGCAGAGCTCGCCGGCGATCCGGCTTTGCGCGACCGGCTGGCCGAGCACGCCCTGACAAAACTGCGCGCCGATTTCCAGATGGACGGCGGACATGACGCCATTGCGGCGCTGATCGCCTCGGCGTCGGCGCGCGCCCGCACGGTTCCGGCCTGACATGCGCATCGCTTTCTACGCGCCGATGAAACCGCCCGACCATCCGGTGCCCTCGGGCGACCGGCAGTTGGCGCGGCTATTCCTGCAGGCGCTGACCCAGGGCGGCCACAAATGCGAAGTGGCCAGCCGGTTCGTCAGCCGCGACGGCAGCGGCGACAAGGCGCGGCAAATTCGCCTGCACGATTTGGGCGAGAAGCTGGCGGCCCGGCTGGTGCGCCGGTTTCAGGACCGCCCGGCCAACATGCGGCCCGAGGCCTGGTTCACCTATCATTTGTATCATAAGGCACCCGACTGGCTCGGCCCCCCGGTCGCCGCGGCGCTGGGCATTCCGTATGTCATCGCCGAAGCGTCGACGGCGCCCAAACGGGCTGGCGGCCCCTGGGACATCGGCTATGTCGGCGCCAACCATGCGATCACCAAAGCCGACGCCATCTTCACGGTCAACAGCGACGATTGGGGCTGCGTAGAGGCCCTTATCGAGGCGAAAACCTATCACAAGCGGCTGTTTCCCTTTGTCGATGCGGCGCCCTTCGTAGCAGCGGCGGCCCGGCGCGAAAACATCCGTACCGGCTATGCCCATCAATTCGACTGGCCGGCAGACACCCCGCTCTTGCTCGCCGTCGGCATGATGCGCGCCGGCGCCAAGCGCCAGTCGTACCATTTGCTCGCCGCCGCCTTGGCGCAACTGAGCGGCCAAGCCTGGCGTCTCATCGTTGTCGGCGACGGGCTGTGCCGCGATGAGATCACTGCAGAGCTGGAAGAGGCGGCCCCCGGCCGTACGACCTTCCTGGGCGAGTTGGACGCGGGCCAACTGGCCGATGCCTACGCGGCCTGCGACATGCTGGTATGGCCCGCCGCCGACGAGGCGTTCGGCATGTCACTGCTGGAAGCCCAGGCCGCCGGGTTGCCGATTATTGCCGGCAAGCAGCGGGGCGTGCCCGACATCGTGTCGGCCGGCGTCACCGGGCTCTTGCCGCCGCCCAATGACACCGACGCCTTCGCCGCCGCCATCCGCCGCCTGTTGGGCGATGACGATTTGCGGCAAACGTTTTCGCGCGCGGCGGCGGCGCGCGTGCGCGAGCAATACGATGTTCCCAGAGCAGCGGCCGAGATCAACCGCGTGCTGCAAACGGTTGGCATGGCGTTTCGCCGCAGATGATCACAATCGCGCTCCTCCGACACGGCCCCACCCAGTGGAACGCCGATGGCCGCCTGCAGGGCCGCCGCGACACCAAGCTCAGCCCCAGTGGACGGGCAGCGGTCGGCGCATGGCGCTTGCCGGAACCGTGGGCGCGCGCCGCGATTGTCGCCAGCCCGCTGCAACGCTGTCTCGACACCATCGACATCCTGCGCTTGACGCACGAGGATATGGGTCCGCATGTGACCGATCCGCGGTTGATCGAAATGGACTGGGGAATGTGGGAGGGCCGCACCCTGGGCGATCTACGCCACGAGCAAGGCGAGGCGATGGCCGCGAACGAGGCAAACGGGTTGGATTTCAGACCAGAGGGCGGCGAAAGCCCGCGCGACGTTCAGGCCCGGCTTTTGCCAGCTCTGACGGAGCTGGCGCAGCAGGGAGAGGATCGTTTGGTGGTGGCCCATCGCGGCATCATTCGGGCCCTCTACGCCTTAGCCAACGGTTGGGATATGCGCGCCGACCCGGCCGACAAACTAAGCCGTAATGCGCTGCAGATATTTACGCTTTCGAACGACGGGCAGCCCCGCGTTGCCGAATTGAACGTGTACCTGTCGCCGGAACCTGAAAAGTGACGGAAATGGACAAGCCCGTGAAAGCCCTGTTCTACGTCCAGCACCTCCTGGGTATTGGACATTTAATGCGCGCCGGCACGCTGACCCGGGCCCTGGAGGCAAACGGTATCGAAGTAACGCTTGTGTCCGGCGGCGCGCCGGTGCCCGATTTTGAAAGCGGCGCCACGCATTTTGTCCAACTGCCGCCAACGCGCGCCACAGACAAATATTTCAAGGTTCTGGTCGACGAGAACGACCGCGAGATCGACGACGACTGGAAACACCGGCGGCGCGATCTACTGCTCGATGTGTATCGACGGACAGCCCCCGACATCGTCATGATCGAGTTATACCCGTTCGGCCGTCGCCAAATGCGGTTTGAGATCGAGCCCCTATTGAACGAGGCCCGCCACGATAAGGCCGGCGGCAAGGGCCGGCCCGTCATCGCGTCGTCGGTTCGCGACATTCTGGTCGAACCCGACAAGCCGGGGCGCGTCGATGAGATGGTGCAACGGGTCCACGACTATTTCGATCTGGTTCTGATCCACGGCGACCCCGACTTTATTGCCTTCGACAGAACTTTCCCCCGATTAAGCGATATCGCCAACCTGGCCCGCTACACCGGTTATGTCGCCGACCCGCCACCACCGCCCGGCGGCCCGGACAGCCTCGGCTATGGCGAGGTTATCGTGTCCACCGGCGGTGGCGCTGTTAGCGAGGACATGTTATCGGCAGCGCTTGGCGCGCGCGCGCTGACGTCGCTTACTGATGCGCCATGGCGGATCTTGCTGGGCCACAATTATCCTGAAGCCGACTTCCAGGCGTGCCAAAGGGCGGCGCCCGAGGGCGTGATCGTCGAACGGGCGCGGCCTGATTTCGCCCAGCTGCTCGCCAACTGCCGGCTATCGATCTCCCAAGGCGGCTACAACACGGTCATGGAATTGCTGGCGACCGGCACCCGCGCGGTGTGCCTGCCCTATGCCGGCGGCCTGGAAAGCGAGCAGACCCTGCGCTGCGGATTACTCGCCGAGCGCGGCGCGATGGAGGTGGTCAATCAAGGGCAAGTCTCGGCGGCGGCCGTCGCGGCCGCGGTCGAGCGGGCATTGAGCGCACCGGAACATAATCGCGCAGTTGTGAATATGGCCGGGGCTCAACGCTCGGCTGTGCTTCTAAAGGAGGCTCTCGGGCGACAGGAAAGCGCCTGAAAATAGCCAGAATTTAAAAACTATCATAGCTTTGGACAAGCGACGGTTTGCGGTAAAAAAGACCGCTCGGGGCGAACGGCATGCGCGCACGCTCGAACCCCGATGAAGGAGGACTGACGGTTGTACGACGCAACTGAGCCACAAGACCATTCAGACCCGGCAGCGCCAGCCCCTTGGGCCGCGCTGAGCGCCGAGCTCGATGGCTGGACGGCTGCCGGACGCACCGCCACCTTCTGGTGGCGCGACGACGATGCTGGTGAGATGGCCGCCCCGCTGGACCGGTTACTTAAGTTGCGCGACAGGCTCGATGTCGGACTGGCCCTGGCAACCGTACCCACCCGTGTGGACAATGCCTTTCGCGCGCGCATGTCGGCAGAGCCCAGTGTCGCTGTATTGCAGCACGGCTATTCCCATCACAATTTCGCGACGCCGGAGGATCGAAAGATCGAGCTCGATGGATCGCGCCCGGCGGAATATGTCATCGCCGATCTTGCCGTCGGCATGCAGGCGTTGAAATCGCTGACGAACGCGATCCCGGTTCTGGTGCCGCCCTGGAACCGGATCGCGCCGCACCTGCTGCCGCTATTGCCCGAGCTCGGCTATCGCGGCCTTAGCACCCTCGGCCCCCGAAAGCGGCCCAATGCGCTGGCCGGCCTGCGGCAAAACAATGTCCATATCGACCCCATCGACTGGCGGGGACGCGAGAGACCGGTGCGGGCCTTCACCGGAACCGAACGCGCAATCGCATCCGCCATTGAGCATTTGGCGGTACGGCGGACCAGCGCCACCGATGGCGAAGAAGCTACCGGATTGATGACCCATCATCTGGTGCAGGACGACGATACGTGGCGGTTTATCGAACAGTTCATCACCCACACCAACGCCCACCCAGCGGTCAAGTGGTTGGCGGCAAAAGACGTTTTTGGGCTAACCGCATGAACGAGCTGCGTTATTCAACCGCCGCCATCAAGGGCGATTTGCTACGCGCCGCCATCGGCTTCGCATTGTGCGCCACCCCTATTGCACTTGTCAGCCTGGGGCCGTGGGTGCTGTTGCTGCTGGCAACGCCCGCCGGCCTGTTTGCAATATTCGGCGCGCGCACATGGTTGCGCCGCAATATTCGGGTTGCCGTTGACGATGCTGGGGTGACGATTACGGGCTTGGCCTCCGCCCGTCTGCCGTGGGGCGAACTCAGCCGCTTCAAGCTGAGCTATTTTTCGACCCGGCGCGACCGCTCGAACGGCTGGATGCAGCTTAATCTGCGCGGGCCGTCGGGGCGCTTGTCGATCGATTCCAACCTCGAAGGCTTTGACGATCTGTGCCGCCGCGCCTTCCGGGCCGCCACCGATAACGATGTCGAATTGAGCAGCGCCAGCCTGCGCAATCTGGCCGAGCTGGGCCTCGTCACCGGTATGGCACCAAATCCTCCAGCCAGCAGTGGCACCGGGTGGGGTAATCCGGCAGACTGGCGACGATGACTGATTTGATCCGCGTTAACGACCTTAAGGTCGAATTCAACATAAACAACGGCGTGGTGCGCGCCGTCGACGGCGTTTCGTTTCGGGTGCGCGCCGGTGGCACGACCGCGCTGGTCGGCGAATCCGGCTCGGGCAAATCGGTTTGCAGCCAAGCGATCATGGGCATTTTGCCGAAAATCGCCCGCGTCACCGGCGGCGAGATATTATTTCAGGATCCCGAGATCAAGGACGGGCCCGTAGATCTGGCCAAGCTCAAACCCGATGGCCCCGCCATCCGGGCGATCCGCGGCGGGCGCATCTCGATGATTTTTCAGGAGCCGATGACCTCGTTGTCGCCACTCCACACAATCGGCGATCAGATAAGCGAGGCGCTGCACCTGCATCGCGATATCGATAAGAAATCCGGCTGGCAGCTGTCGGCCGACATGCTGCGGCTCGTTGGTTTTCCCGAACCGGACCGGGCGATGAAGACCTATCCGTTCGAATTGTCGGGCGGCCTGCGTCAGCGCGCCATGATCGCCATGGCACTGGTCTGCCGCCCCGCCCTGCTGATCGCCGACGAGCCGACAACGGCGCTCGACGTGACCATTCAGGCGCAGATATTGAAACTGATCAAAGACCTGCAGGCCGAGCTTGGCATGGCGGTGTTGATGATTACCCACGACCTTGGGGTCGTCGCCAATGTCGCCGAAGAAGTTGTGGTGCTGTTTCGCGGCAAGGTGATGGAAAGCGGCAGCCTTTCGGATATCTACCGGGCGCCCGAACATCCCTATTTGAAGGCGTTGCTAAAGGCGGTGCCCCGGTTCGATCTGGCCGAAGGCGAGCGCTTGGTGCCGCTGCGCGAAATTAAGGCGGAAA
>JBLHHE010000001.1:0-25707 GCA_047616465.1 Alphaproteobacteria bacterium | reverse complement strand
TCCGGTGAAGACCGCCAGAAAAGCGAAGATCGCGCGCCAGCCGAAGAAGGCGTCGAGGACACCTCCGATGATTGGCGCCGTCAGCGGCGCCATCGATTGGATCATCGCCACCAACGCCATCATGCGGACGGCTTGCGAGCCGGAGTAGATGTCCTGCACGATGGCTCTCGGCACCACCAGGGTGGCGCAACCGCCGAGCGCCTGGAGAATGCGCGCCACGATCAGCAACTCGATTGTGGGCGCGAAGGTGGCGCCAATGCTGGCGATGCCCAGCAGAATGAGACCGCCGAAGATAACCGGGCGGCGGCCGATCTTGTCGGACAGCGGGCCAATGAAAAGTTGCGCCGAGGCAAAGGTTATCAGGAACAGTGACACGGTGAGCTGGGCCGATGTGTAGCTGGTCCCCATCTCCAGCGCGATCGCCGGTATCGACTGAACATGAATGCTCAACGCCAAGGGCCCGGACGCCGCCAGGGCGCCGAGCAAAACGATCGAGGGGCGGCCGGTCGGCCGCGCGATTTCGCGCGTAGAGGTCACAGAATCACGTTAATTTCAGGTTGGGCTGGATCAGGCGGCCGGCATGTCGCCGAAATATTCAGCCGCGCCGCCCTCCAACTGGCTCGCATCGACCTCGAAGAGTTCGAGCAGCACGTTATCCGGCGCCGGGCACATGATGTACTTCCAGGCGCCGAAATCGCGGATACCGCTGCGAAACCCCACCCCGGCGGCCCGCAGGCGCTGTTCCAGGGCCGCCAGATCGTCGGTGCGGATGCCGACATGGTGCACGGCGCCGCTACCTTCGTCGCGCGGTTTTTGCTCGTAGAGATGCAGCCGGCCGCTGCCGACGCGCATGAACACATTACGCGCGCCGCCGAAGTCGCCGTCATAAATAACCTCGCCGCCCAGCATGTCGCGCCACCAGGCGATGGTGGCGTCGATGTCTTCGGTAAAAAAGTGTACGTGGTGGAGATGTTCCGCCATGTCGAAAATCCGTTTGCCTGCCTATCAGTCTATCGTCCGCGCGGCGGACCCTATCACGAACATGGGCGCGATAAAGTGGCAAACGCGCAAAGCAGCCCTGCGGGGGGACGGTTGCGTGCAACCCCGGAAAAGTCGTTGATTGCGGCGCGTCACCCTAAACGGAAGTGCAAGAATGATCGATTCGAAGATGCGTTACCCCAAACAGAAACTCACCGTGCAGGGCCGGCAGATGGCCTATGTCGATGTCGGCGAGGGCGATGCCATCGTGTTTGTTCACGGCAACGCCAATTCGTCCTACATGTGGCGCAATATCATGCCTCACCTAGAGGGCGCGGGGCGGCTCATCGCCATCGACAATATCGGCCAGGGAGACTCCGACAAGCTGCCCGATTCTGGCCCCGGCTCGTACACCCTGGCTGAACATCAGGGTTATTTCGACGGCGCGCTGGAAGCTTTGGATGTCGGTGATAATGTCACGATGGTGATGCACGATTGGGGCGGACCGTTGGGCCTGACCTGGGCCGTCGCCCATCCCGACCGCATCAAGGGGCTCGCCCATTGCGAAATCGTGGTGCGCAACCATCCCTCCTATGACGAATATCCAGACGGTCATGGCGAGCGCTTGCGCAAGGTGCGCGGACCCGAGGGCGAAAAACTGGTGATCGAGGATAACTACTTCGTTGAGGCGATATTTACCGGCGGGGTCATGCGCGAGGTCGATGCCGAGACCATGGCCGAAATCCGGCGTCCCTATGAGGGAGATGGCGAGAACCGGCGGCCGACCCTGACCTGGCCGCGTGAAATTCCCATCGAGGGCAAGCCGAAAAACGTCTCCGACCTGGTCGAAAGCCAGGCCGCCTGGATGGCCGGTAACGATATACCGAAGCTGTTTATCCGCGCCGATCCGGGACAGATCGTGTTCGGTCGGGACTTCGATATCATCGGGTCCTGGCCCAATCAGACAACGATCACTGTGCCGGGGCTGCACCACCCCCAGGAAGACTCGCCCGACGAAATCGGGCAGGGGTTGGCGCAATGGTATCGGGGGCTATGATATTGATATTAACGAGGAAACCGAAATGACGACGATCAGCGCGGCCATGCCGTATGAAAAGAAAACCGTCGAGGTTCACGGTCACGCCATGGCGTATACGGATGAGGGCGAAGGCGATCCGGTGGTCTTCCTGCACGGCAATGCGACCTCGTCGTATATGTGGCGCAATATCATGCCCTATCTGTCGGGCAGGGGCAGGCTGATCGCCATCGACAATATCGGTCAGGGCGATTCCGCCAAGCTGGAACATTCCGGACCCGATGCTTACACCCTGGCAGAGCACCAGACGTTTATTGACGCCACCCTGGAGGCGCTCGGTGTCAGCGACAATGTGACGTTCGTGATGCACGATTGGGGCGGTCCGCTGGGCCTGACCTGGGCGCGGCGCCATCCCCTGGCGATCAAGGGACTGGCGCACTGCGAGACCTTGGTGTGCGATCACGCCAGCTACGACGACTACCCCGATGCGGTCGGCGCTATGCTGCAACTCTTGCGCGGCCCCGAGGGCGAGCAATTGGTGCTCGAAGAGAATTTCTTCGTCGAGAAAATTTTCACCGCCGGGGTGATGCGCGACATCGATGCCGAAACCATGGCGGAAATTCGCCGCCCCTATGCTCAAGCCGGCGAAGGGCGCCGCGCGACCCTGACCTGGCCGCGGCAAATACCGGTTGCGGGCGATCCCAAGGACGTAGCCGAGATCGTGGAAGGTCTCGCCGTGTGGATGGCGGAAAACAGGCTGCCCAAATTGTTTATCAACGTCGAACCGGGCCAGATTATATTCGAGCGCGATCTGGAGATCATTCGCAGTTGGCCCAACCAGACGGAAGTCTCGGTGCGCGGCCTGCATCATCCCCAGGAGGATTCGCCCGACGATATCGGCAGCGCATTGCGCGACTGGTACGTATCGCTCGGTTGAACGACAATAAAAGAAAATAACGGATGAGGGGAAGACCGATGGCGCGCGAAAAGGTTTGGGACGAAGTCGAATATTACTCCGATGGCCGGAAAATCGCCGGGTTCCTCTATCGGCCGAAGGACTGGAAACCCGGCGACGCCGCCCGGCCTGCCATCGTCTGCCTACACGGCTATAGCGGCATGAAAGATGTCTACGGCATGGATGTGCCCCAATGGCTGTGGGAGGCGGGCTATTTCGTGCTGTCCTGGGACTATCCGGGATTTGGCGTCAGCGAGGGCGAACGCGGCCGTCATCGCCCTTTGGAGCAGGCGCAGGCAACCTATGATTCGGTGACCTATCTCGAGACCATCGATGGCGTCGATCCCGAGCGGATCGCTTATTACGGCTCCAGCTGGGGCGGCGCCAACGCTATCTGGTGCGGCGCCTTCGATGAGCGCGTCAAGGTGATCGTCTCGGCGGTGATGGTGTCGGACGGCGAGCGCTGGATGCGCAGTGTGCGGCGGCCCCACGAGTGGCAGGCCTTCAAGGCGCAGGTCGAAGAGGCCGAGCGCAAGCGCGTGTTAACCGGCGAGAAAACCACCGCGCCACTGGGTGAGATCATGTTGCTCGACCCCCATACCGCCGACGTGATCGCGAATTTCCATTCCCAGGACCACCGGTTCAACCCGGAATATGATTTGGAAAGCGCCGCCGCGTGCTGGCGGTTCAAGCCGGAATGGGTCGCCGGCCACATCTCGCCGCGGCCAGTGCTGATGGTCTATTCCGAGTTCGACATGTTGGTGCCGGTGGCCGAGCAGCTCGAATGTTATGAAGCCCTGGGCGAGCCTAAGAAACTGCTCAAGATTCCCAATGCCCAGCACTACGATTCCTACTACATGACCAATCCCGAATTGCACGAAATTCAGAAGGTCGAGGTCCTCGAATGGTACGCCAAGTATCTTTAGGCAGTTGCGGCCGGTAGCGTTGCGGTAAAGCGACTCTCCATGCTTCGAGACGCCGGCTTTGCCGGCTCCTCAGCATGAGGATAGCTCTGGAGATTAATAATCGGATCTCATCTTGAGGAGCGATCGTAGATCGCGTCTCGAAGGGTGAGGGGACATCTCATTTACCCGATCTGCTTCAGCATTTCTTGGGTGTCGGCCGGGGTTGGCGTCGCGCCAAAAATTGCGGTGGCCGCGGCAAGCCATTGATACTGGTGAAACACCGGCCCATCGGCTAAACGCAGGCCGCGCTCGCGCCGTTGCTGCCGGGCCTTGTCGAGAAAAGGGGAACTGATGCCGACCGCATCGATATCCCAGACCAGGCCGTTTTGCGGGAACAGAGCGGCCGAGCCGACCGGTGAGGGGGTATCTTCGTCGGCTGGCCCGGTGGCGTTCACGACCAGGCTTCCCGGTGGCAACAAGGTGACCAGCCGGTCATGTTCCAATTGAGACTGGATATGGCGCAGCGTGGGACGCCTGTCTTCGGGCAATTCGGCAACGCGCTGGCGCATATCGGTCATCGATTTGCCGTCGAGCGTGGTGAGGCAGACGCGCCGCGGATTGGAAGCGCCGGCAGAATTACTCAACGCCAAGGCCAAGGCGCGGGCCGGCCCTGTGGCGCCGATGATAAGGATTTCCGACGGGTCGCTATCGTCCCCGAATGTATGTTCATAAGCCTGCTGGGCCGCAATCTTTGCCGGTGACCGGGCGGTTAGGGTGCCCGGCGCACGAACCGCAACGCCGATCTCGCCCAACAATTCCGCATCATCGTCGAACCCATCGAACAAGTGACGCGCATGTTCGAACAGCGGCGTGGCTTGCGACGCCATAACGGCGCCAACGGCGTGATATTCGTCGCGCAGGAATTCGGTGAAACGCTGATACCAGGTGGCATCGGACTCCGAAGGCGCGGCGACCGGTACGATCGCCGTCGATCTATGATCGAACCGGCGCGCCCATTTCGGGTACACGTCGAGCAACGCCTCGGGGAGGGGCTGGTTTCCGACAATGTAAATTGTTGGTTTTGCAGGAGAGGTGGGGAAGTCGGCCAAGGAAAAACTCGCATTAGGTATGCATGTATTCAAGCTCGCCCTACATTATCTCAACGCATAGTTGTTTACCACATTTGAAATTGCCGCCGGCGTGGGCTGTTTGCGAGACGTGACGACGATGCTAGGTTCGCTGGCGTTGGCGGCGGGTGGAATCGCCATCGAACTGTAGATATTTTTGCGGTCAGGGAGGGCGGTTTGAAACGTACAGGTGGTCAGGTTTTAGTCGACGCCCTACAGGTGCACGGCGTCGATACGGTGTTTTGCGTCCCCGGAGAAAGTTACCTGGCTGTGCTCGATGCATTGCACGATGCCGAAGACGCCATATCCGTCATCACATGCCGGCACGAAAACGGCGCCGCGTTCATGGGCGAGGCCTACGGTAAGCTCACCGGCAAGCCCGGTGTCACGTTTGTCACCCGCGGGCCCGGGGCGTGCAACGGCAGCATCGGCGTTCATACCGCCCTGCAGGATTCCTCGCCGATGGTGATGTTCGTTGGCCAGATACCGCGCGGCTTTCGCGGTCGCGAAGCGTTTCAGGAAGTCGACTATGAAGCGATGTTTGCGCCGCTGGCCAAGTGGGTGGTCGAGGTCGACGATGCCGCCCGGTTGCCGGAAATCGTGTCGCGGGCATTTTCGACCGCCGTTTCGGGACGGCCCGGCCCGGTCGTTGTCTCTTTGCCGGAAGATATGCTGACCGATCTGCTCGAGATTGCCGACACGCCCGCTTTCCAGCCCGTTGCGGCGCAGCCGGGCGAGGGCGATATGGCGCGGCTTCGCGAGATGCTGCAGGCCGCGCGTACCCCGCTGGTCCTGGTTGGCGGCGGGGGCTGGTCGGCGCAGGCCGGCACCGATTTGGAGGCCTTCGCGGCGGCCAATAATCTGCCGGTCACCACATCGTTTCGGGCTATGGATATCATCGACAATCGCCATCCCAATTATGCCGGCGAGGTGGGCATTAACACCAACCCGAAGCTTGCCCAGCGGGTGCGCGACTCCGATCTGTTGATCGTTATTGGCGCGCGGCTTGGTGAGATTACGACGCAGGGCTACACGCTGTTGTCGGCGCCCAATCCGGCCCAAGGACTGGTTCATATCTACCCGGACCCCGAGGAGTTGGGGCGGGTCTACCAGCCCGATTTGGCGATAAACGCCGGGGTTGCGTCGTTCGTCGCGGCCGCCCGGCAAAGCCAGCAGGCCGATACATCGGCGTGGGACGATTGGACCCAGGCCGCGCGGGCCGACTATGAGGCGTGGCGTATCCCCGCGGCGACCCCGGGACCGCTCGATTTGGCTAAGATCTTTCACGATTTACGCGATTTAGCGCCGGCAGACACGATCCTTACCACCGATGCCGGTAATTTTGCCGGCTGGGCGGGCCGGTACTTTCCGTTCCACAGCTACCGCACATTGTTGGGCGCGACCAACGGCGCCATGGGATATGGCATGCCGGCGGCGGTCGCCGCCAAGGTGGCGCGGCCTGAGGCAACGGTGATCTGCTACGCCGGCGATGGCGGCATCTTGATGACCGGCAACGAGTTGGCCACGGCCATGCGCCATAATCTCGGCATCATTTTGATTATTGCCAACAATTCCATGTACGGCACCATCCGCATGCATCAGGAACGCGAATATCCCGGGCGGTCACCGGCGACCCATCTGGTCAACCCGGACTTTGTCGATTGGGCGAAATCGTTCGGCGCCAGCGGCGAGCGGGTCGAGACCACCGAGCAGTTCGCCCCGGCCTTCGAGCGCGCCCTGGCCGCCGGCGGTCCGGCGGTGATCGAACTGATCGTCAGCGAAGAATTATTGTCCAGCAACATAACGCTCACGCAGATGCGCGAGCGGGTTGCGGCGGCAAACGCGGATTAAGTCATGGCGGCGGGCGAAAAAGCGCTGTTCCTCGACCGCGATGGCGTCATCAATGTCGATGTTGGCTACATTTGGCGGCCCGAAGACTTTATCTTCCGCGACGGGGTGTTCGACGCGTGCCGGCAGGCCCGGACGTTGGGCTACCATCTGGTTGTCATCACCAATCAGGCGGGCATTGGCCGCGGGCTGTTCAGCGAAGATGATTTTCAGAAATTGACCGCATGGATGTGCGCGCGGTTCGCGGATCAGAACATTGATATTGCGCGGGTGTTTCACGCGCCGACCCACCCCGAAGAAGGGATCGGCATCTATAAAAGAGAATCGATCGACCGCAAGCCGGGTCCGGGCATGCTGTTCAAGGCGCGCGAGGCGCTGGGCCTCGACTTGGCGGCGTCGGCCATGGTCGGCGACCGGGAGACCGACATTGAAGCGGCGATCAGCGCCGGCGTCGGGCAAAAGCTGTTGGTGGATTCCGACGAAGCGCCGGAACATACCAAGGCCGATGCCCTGGTCGGCTCGCTGGCCGATGCGGTTTCCTGGCTCGCCGCGAATGGCGCGGGGTAGCGCATAAGAGGACTTTGTGTGTCCCTCATCCGCCAGCGGGGGCTTAGTTCCCCGCTAGCCGCCAGGCGACCATTTCCAGCCGGTCCTGTCCGAAGAATAATTCCCCATCGACCACAATCGACGGCACGCTCCAGGCGCCGGCCGCCAGTGCTTCGTCGGTGTTGGCGGTCATCTCGTCGGCGACGGCTTGGGTTTTCGCGGCGGCGAAAGCTCTGCACCATCCAGACCCAGGCGGTCGGCGATTTTGCCGACGGTATCGCTATCCGAGATATGCAAATCATCGACCCAACAGCCGCGCATCAGCGCCCGGGTCAGCGGGTAGACATCGGCGCCAGTTTGGCGCGCAGCGATGATGACATTCGAGGATAGGTGGAAGGGGGTGGGGAAGTGCTTGGGATGAGAGTTAATCTCGGTGCCTCTCCAGGCGGCCCAACGGGGCAGCTCGACCAGGCGATAATCCTGCAACACCTGGGGTCGGTTGCCGAGGGGCTGGCCGGAGCCGGCCTCGCTCCACGAGCGCCCGACGTCGATCGCCTTGTAGGCGATAGTGCGCCCGTTGGCATCGGCGAGGCGCTTCAATTCGTCGATCGCCAGGTAAGACCAGGGCGATGGGCAGGCAAAGTAGAAATCTATGGGCGCGGACATGATGCCTCTTCAAGCTGATGGGGGTGGGGGTGCCGGATTATAACGACGGATTTCCATCGCACGCAATTCATAGTCTGAAAGGTTGAACGGCGGGCGAACTATCTGTTCTGCCCGCCGTTCAGGGGAATTATTGCTTCCTGACACAGGAGCAATATGGAGAGACTACACGTGCCGCGGTTATCCGCTTGTGACAGGGGTCACAGAGCAAAAAATTGATTTTAGAACGTGCTTCTTGAGGGGAGCCGAGCAACTTAACCTCGTCCAAAAGGAGAGGGGCTTAGCGATTAGAACTGGTCTTCGGCCAGCGCTAGCACCGAACCGCTGCCCTCGGTTATTTCGGGCAACAGGGCGTGGACGCGCGGCATCACATGTTCGGCGTAGAATCGCGCGGTGACGATTTTGGCATCGAGGAAGGAGCGGTCGCCGCCATTGGCCGACCTGCGGTAGGCGGCGAGTGCGGAGCGGGCCATCAGCCAGCCACCGACCACAGTACCGGTCAGATGCAGAAACGGTGTCGCGCCGGCAAATTTCGTGTCGATATCGTTGTTCTTGGGATCGAGCAGCCAGTCGGATGCTTTGCGTAACGCCGCGCGGCCTTCGGCGAGGGATTTCTGGACGGCCGCGCAATCGGCGTCCTGGGTGGCGACCAGGGCGGCATCGACTTGCTCCATCTCGTCGAGCAGGTCGCTCATGGCGCCGCCGCCATCGCGCAGCAGCTTACGCCCCAACAGGTCGATCGCCTGGATGCCGTTGGTGCCCTCGTAGATGGGGGCGATGCGGGAATCGCGCAGATACTGGGCGGCGCCGGTTTCCTCGATAAAGCCCATGCCGCCATGCACCTGAACGCCGATTGAAGCGATGTCGACTCCCAGATCGGTGCACCAGGCTTTGACCACGGGGGTTAGCAAATCCATACGCGCGTGATTGGCGCGCCGCACCGCTTCGTCGCCATGGTGGCGCGACACATCCAACGCCGCGTTGGTGTAGTAGGCGATGGCGCGCATCGCTTCGACCTGGGCGCGCATCATCATCAACATGCGCCGCACATCGGGGTGTTGGATTATGGTCGCCGATTCGCCACCGCCGCTGATCGGCGCCGACTGGACCCGCGACTTGGCGTACTCGACAGCGTGTTGGTAGGCGCGTTCGCCGATCGACACGCCCTGCAGGCCGACATTGAGGCGCGCATTGTTCATCATGGTGAACATGCAGCGCAGACCGTCATGCTCTTCGCCGATCAGATAACCGATGGCGCCGCCCTGGTCGCCGTAAGCCATGACGCAGGTGGGGCTGGCATGGATCCCCAGCTTGTGCTCCAGGTTGACCGCGTACACATCGTTGCGTTCGCCCAGACTGCCATCCTCGTTGACCAGGAATTTCGGCACCAGAAACAGGCTGATCCCCTTCACTCCGGGCGGCGCGTCGGGCAGGCGGGCCAGCACCAGGTGAACGATATTGTCGGTGTAATCCTGCTCGCCGAAGGTGATGAAAATCTTCTGCCCTTTAATGCGGTAATGGCCGCCCTCACGCTCGGCGCGGGTCCTCAGCAGGCTCAGATCGGTGCCCGCTTGGGGTTCGGTCAGGTTCATGGTGCCGGTCCACTCGCCGCTCACCAGTTTGGGCAGAAAGGCGGCGCGCAATTGCGGCGTGGCGTGGGCGATCACCGCCTCGATGGCGCCGATGGTCAGCAGCGGGCAGAGCGACCAGGCCAGATTGGCCGATTGCCACATCTCCTGCAGCGCCGTGGTCAGCGTCCACGGTAGGCCCATGCCGCCATCTTCGGGTCTAAAAGGCGTGCCGTTCCAACCGCCCTCGACGAATTGCGCATAGGCTTGCCTAAAACCGTCCGGTGTGGTCACCACGCCGGCGTCGAGCGTTGATGTCTGCTGGTCGCCGCTTTGATTGAGCGGCGCCACCACCTCGCCGGTGAATTTCGCCGACTCGTTCAATATATGGTCGACCAGATCGGGCGTGACATCGGCGAAGGCTGGCAGGCCGTTCAAACCTTCAAGGTCGCAAAGCTCATCGAAGATAAACCGCATGTCTTTGACGGGCGCATTGTAGTCGGTCATTGGCGGTTCTCATCCAAGAAGGTAATGGCGTTCACAGGACTTTGCCGGGGTTCATCAAACCCTTGGGATCGAGCGCGTTTTTTACGGTGCGCATCAGCTCCATTTCAACCGGCGATTTATAGTCCGCCATTTCGCGGACCTTGAGCAAGCCGATACCATGCTCGGCGCTGAAACTGCCGCCCAAGTCGCGGACGATGTCGATCACCGGCTCGGTCAGCTCGTCCCAGCGGGCCAGGAACGCGGCGTTATCGGCACCGACCGGCTGCTGTAAATTATAGTGCACGTTACCGTCGCCGATATGGCCGAACGCGACCGTGCGAACGCCGGGGCAGCGCGCGGTGACCGCGGCGTCGGCCCGGCGGATAAATTCCGGCACCTGGGATATAGGCACCGAGATATCGTTCTTGATGCTGGCGCCTTCGGGCCCCTGGGCCAGCACCATGGCCTCGCGGATGAACCACATCTGTTGGCGCTGTGCTCCCGATTGGGCAATCGCCGCGTCGATCACCAGACCGTCTTCCAGCGCGGTGGCCAGAAAACCCTCCATCGCCGCGCCCAGTCCGCCGCCGGCGGCGCCGCTTTCGAATTCGATCAGCGCGTACCATTCGTGAGGTTCAGCCAGGGGATCGACGGTCTCGGGCATGTGCTTGAGCGACAGGTCGAGACCGATGCGCGGGATCAGCTCGAACGTCGATACCGTGTCGGCGCTGGCCGTGCGGGCACGGCTGAGTAATTCGAGAATCGCCTCGACATCGCGCAGCGCGACGAACGCGGTATGGCGTTCGCGCGGCAGTGGGAACAGTTTCATGACCGCCCCGGTGATGATGCCCAACGTGCCTTCCGCGCCGATAAAAAGCTGCTTCAGATCGTAGCCGGTATTGTCCTTGCGCAGGGCCGTCAGACCGTCCCAGATGCGCCCGTCCGGCAGCACCGTTTCGAGGCCCAAAGTGAGCTCGCGGGTATTGCCGTAGCGCAGCACCGCCGTGCCGCCGGCGTTGGTCGAGAGATTGCCTCCGATCTGGCACGATCCCTCGGCGCCCAGGCTGAGGGGGAAAAGCCGGTCATTGTCTTCGGCGATGCGCTGGAGGTCTGCCAGAATACAACCCGCATCGACGGTCATGGTGTAATTGAAGGGATCGACGGCGCGTATTTTATTCATCCGCGCCAGGTTGACGATCACTTCGCCGCTGGCCACCCCGCCGCCGCACAGGCCGGTATTGCCGCCCTGGGGGACGATCGCCACATTGGCCCCGGCGCAGGCGCGCACCACTTGCGCGACCTCTTGCGTGCTGGCGGGCCGGACGATGGCCGGGCTCGCGCCTTCATACAGGCCGCGGGTTTCCTCGAGATAGGGCGCCATGTCCGCGGGATTGGTGATGAGGCCCGCCGCGCCGACAATATCGGCGAGTTTATCGAGAAAACCGTCAGGGAGCGGCGGCAAGATTTCTTTGGCGACAATACTCATAGGCCAAGATGTAATCCTTCCGTAATTCCCCGGCAAGCGTGGCGCCAGGGGTTGCGAAATCAGGCCGGCGTGGCGGCGCGGCGCAGGCGGTCGTTTATCGCCCGGCCAAGACCCTGGTCGGGGATGGCAGCCACCGCGATCGCCTTATATTTGGGCATATCGAGCGCTCTGAGCAGGGCGAAAAGATTGGCTGCCGCTTCGGTTAGATCGCCCGACGGGCTGAGATTTTCAGTGATGGCGGCGCCCGTTGGCGCGGGTTCGCCGAACGCCAGAAACGCCTCGTCAGGGGCGGCCGAGACGGCATTGAGGCGCAGGGGTTGGGTGGTGGCGTAGTGGCGGGCCAGCATGCCGGGCGATTTTACCGTCCCCGACGCGTCTCCGGTTGCGTCGGCGACGGGACTGAAGTCTGCGCTTAAACCTTCCAGCGTCACCGCGCCATGGCGCAGCACGCACAAGGCCTCGCCGCTCACATCGACGACGGTTGATTCCAGGCCGATGGCGCAGGGGCCGTCATCGATGATGAGGTCTACTTTGTCGCCGAGCGATTGCGCTACATGCGCGGCGCGGGTTGGGCTCACCGCCCCCGACGCGTTGGCGCTGGGCGCGGCAATCGGCCCGTCGAAGGCGGCTAACAACGATTGTGCGGCAGGGTGCGCCGGCACCCGCAGGGCGACGGTGTCGAGGCCGGCGCTGACCAGTAGCGAGAGACCGCAATCGGCGCGGCGCGGTAGCACCAGCGTTAACGGGCCGGGCCAATAGCGGGCGGCCAGGGCGCGGGCCCGGTCGTCGAATTGTGCGTAAGCGGCTGCCATGTCGCTATCGCGCACATGGACGATCAGAGGATTGAATTGGGGGCGATTTTTAGCCGCGAAAATGCGCGCCACCGCCTGGTCGTTGCGGGCATCGGCCCCCAGCCCATAGACCGTCTCGGTGGGAAAGGCGACCAGGCCGCCACGGGCCAGGATCGCCGCAGCTTCACCCATCGTCGCTGCGTTTGCCTGTTTCATGTCGGTAATTATCGCCGCCCAAAGGCGACAAAGCCCGGATTGAGAAATTTCTTCTCAACTTTGCCATAGACGAAGAGCTGACCGTCGAACATCTCGATGTCGCCGCCCGCGGCCCGGACAATGGCGTGCCCGGCCGCGGTGTCCCATTCGCAGGTCGGCCCGAAGCGCGGATACAGGTCGGCTTCGCCCGCCGCCAACACGCCGAATTTCAAGGCGCTGCCGCAGGGCAGGCGCTCGCGAACGTTTTTGTCGGACAGGTAATCGTCGAGGCGCTCGTTGCGGCTATGGGAGCGGCTGACCAGAACGTCGATACCGCTGGGAGAAATATCCCGGCAGCTAATCGGCTGCGCCGCGTCGCGACCCTTGGCGCGCATCGCCGTGCCTGCGCCGGCGCCAAAAAATATCGTATCCAGCGCCGGGGCGTAGAGGACGCCGAATACCGGTTCGAGATCGATGATCAGGCCGATATTCACGGTGAACTCATCGTTGCGCTTTAAAAATTCGCGGGTGCCGTCCAGGGGATCGACCAGCCAAAAACTGCCGCCGGAAATATTCGGCGCCACACCCTCGGCCATATGCTCTTCCGACACGATCGGAATATCCGGCGTGAGCGCGCGCAAGGCGGGCAATATAATGGCTTCCGCCGCCGTGTCGGCTTCAGTTACCGGCGAGCCGTCAGCCTTTCGTTCGGACGAAAAATCGGTGGCGTAGACGGTCATGATCGCCGCGCCGGCCTGGCGGGCGATATCGCACACCGCCGGCAGCAGCGGCGCAAATTCGTTGGACACGAAACCTCCTGGCGGGCCGGCGCCCGCGTTGCTTTACTCGGCGGCGAGAGGCTGGTTAGCAGCCGCCCAAATCACGTCTGGGGTCGCCGGCATATCGACTTCCGTCGATCCGCCCCCCGCGGCCATGGCATTGATGATGGCATTGATCACCGACGGCGGTGCGCCGATCGCGCCCGCTTCGCCCGATCCCTTGATGCCCAGCGGATTAGTTACGCACTTCACATTGCGCATGTTGAAATCGAAATACGGAAAATCGCCCGCCCGCGGCAGGGTGTAGTCCATGAACGATGCGGTGACGAGCTGGCCCGAATTATCGTCGTAGACGGTGTGTTCTTGTAGGGCCTGACCGATGCCCTGGACGATGCCGCCATGCACCTGGCCTTCGATCAGAAACGGATTAATCACATCGCCGAAATCGTCCATGACGGTATAGCGCACGATCTCGAGAATACCGGTGTCGGGATCGATCTCGACTTCGCAGATATGGCACCCGTTGGGATAGGTCGCGGCATCGGGCGTGTGGCTGTAGGCCTCGTCGAGCCCCGGTTCGGCGCCCTCGGGCAGGTTGCCCGCTTCCTGCGCGGCCCGGGCGACATCGAACAATGACATCGTGCGGTCGGTGCCGGTGACGCGGAACGTGGCGTCGGCATAGTCGATATCGGCCTCCGCCGTTTCCATGACGTGGGCGGCGATCCGGCGTCCCTTGTTGATAATCTCTTCCGATGCTTTCGAAACCGCCACGCCGCCGACGGTGACCGAACGCGAGCCCCCGGTCATACCCGGGGGGACGATGTCGCTGTCGCCTTGGACAAGAGTGATATTGTCGGTGTCGACGCCGAGCCGGTCCGACATGATCTGTTTGTACGCCGTGTCATGGCCCTGGCCGTTGGTGACGGTGCCGATATAGATGGTGATATGGTCGTTGTCGGTATCGAATTTGACGTCGGCGACCTCGGCGCCGCCGCCGCCGCATTTCTCGACATAAGTCGCCATGCCGACACCATGCAGCTTGCCGCGCTGGGCGCTTTCGGCGCGCCGTCCGGCGACGCCGGCCCAATCGGCGCGCTTCATACCGGCCTCCATAATCTCGGTAAACTCGCCGCTATCGAAGACGTCGCCGAGCGGGGTCGTGTAGGGCAGTTGCGCGGTTTTGACGAAATTGCGCCGGCGAATTTCGTCGGGCGTAACGCCCAGCTCGCGGGCGCATTTATCGACCAGCCGCTCGATGCAGTAGATCGCCTCGGGGCGGCCGGCGCCGCGATAGGCATCGGTCGGCACCGTGTTGGTCAGTACGCCTTTGACGTTGGCCCAGATGGTTGGAATGGCGTAGAGGCCGTTCAGCATCCCGGTGCCGGCTTCGGTGGGAATGAAGCTGCCGAAATGGGACAGATAGGCGCCCAGACTGGCGTAAGTGGTGACCCGCAGGCCGAGAAAATTACCGTCCGCGTCCATCGCCATTTCGGCGCGGGTGACATGGTCGCGGCCTTGAATGTCGGACATGAAGCCCTCGCTGCGGTCGGCGTTCCATTTCACCGGCCGCTCTAGCTTGCGCGCGGCCCAGACCACGATGGGCTGTTCCGGGTGGGGGAAAATCTTCATGCCGAAGCCGCCGCCGACATCGCCGGTGACGACCCGCAAATTCTCCTTGCCGATCTTCAAGATCGTGTCGCCGATGGTATTGCGCAGGCCGTGGGTGCCTTGCGACGAGCTGTAGAGGGTCGAGCGGCCGGTTGCCGTATCGTGGTCGCCGATCGCGCCGCGCGGTTCCATCGAATTGACGACGACCCGGTTGTTGATCAGCTCCAGGGTCGTCACCCGCGCCGCTTTGGCAAACGCCGCTTCGGTCTTATCGTGGTCGCCCTTGCCCCAGTCGAAACAAATATTGTTGGGCATATCGTCGTAGATTTGTGGCGCGCCGTCGAGCGCCGAGCGGTAGGTGTCGGTGGTCGAGGGCAGTTCTTTGTAATCGACCTCAATCAGCTCGGCGGCGTCGCGCGCCTGGTGCAGAGTCTCGGCAATGATCGCGGCCACGGGCTCGCCAACATGGCGTACCCGGCCCTGGGCGATGATGGGCCGGTAGGTGTCGCCGCGGGGACTGCCGTCGATGTTTTTGACCGGCGCCATGCACGGCATCGGATCGAAACCCTCGGCCGCCACATCGTCGCCCGTTAACACCAGCAAGACACCCTCGGCGGCCAAAGCGGCGCTGGTATCGATACCGGCGATTTCAGCGTGGGCATAGGGCGAGCGCAGGATGAAGGCGTAGGTCTGCCCCTCGAGATTGATGTCGTCGTTATAACGGCCAGCGCCGGTCAGCAGGCGATGATCTTCGATGCGCGTGACAGCTTGTCCAATGCCGAATTGACCCATTTGGCTACTCCATAGTTCACAGTGCTGAAAATATGTTCTCGGAAGGCGCGGCAATGATAGGCGAACTGACGCCACCGCTCTAGTCTTGTAACACCCTCAATGATCAGATTCTTTTATCGCCGCAACTCGATCCGCAGGCTATAAGCAAGGTTGAAAGCGCACATGTCGATGACAGGTGACGAAGCAATTTGACGGAACCGGCCCGATGCTGACGGTGTACGGTCTCAAGACCTGCGATACCACGAAAAAATCCTTGAAGTGGCTGGAACGCCGTGCCGTTCCCCACCGGTTTCTGGATGTCCGCGCCGATGGCGTCGATCTGGAACGGTTGACCCTGTGGGCGATGGAGGTGGGTTGGGAGACCCTGATGAACCGCGGCAGCACGACCTGGCGTGGTTTACCCGAGGTGATCCGCGAAAACGTCACCGAAGATACAGCGCTTGCCCTGATGGCCGAGAACCCGACGCTGATTAAGCGCCCGGTGATCGAAATCGATAACGGCCTGATCGTCGGTTTCAAGCCGGCGCAACAGCGCGAGCTGGAAGAGGCGATTTAGGGAATTTTGCAGGCTCCATGCTTCGAGACGGCGCTACGCGCCTCCTCAGCATGAGGCTGTATTTGCGGTAAATTATACCTCATCCTGAGGAGGGACCGCAGGTCCCGTCTCGAAGGATCGGCGCGCGCCGGTCTAAAGCGGCCAGAACACCAGTATCAGCGGCACTGAGACGATCACGATCAGAATTTCCAGCGGCAGGCCCATGCGCCAATAGTCGCCGAACTTGTAGCCGCCGGGGCCCATCACCAGCACGTTGTTCTGGTGGCCGATCGGCGTGAGGAAAGCGCACGAGGCGCCGATCGCCGTCGCCATCAGGAACGGATCGGCACTGACCTGTAATTGCTGGGCGATGGCCACGCCGATGGGCGCCATGACGATGGCCGTTGCCGCGTTGTTCATCAAATCCGACAGGGTCATGGTGACGATCAACAAGACCGCGACAACGACGAAGGCCGGCACCGCCCCGGCCAGGCCGGAGATAGCGCCGGCGATCAGCCCGGTGCCGCCGGTCGACTGTAGCGCGCCGCCGAGCGGGATCATGGCGCCGAGCAGAATGATGACCGACCAGTCGATGGTCTCATAGGCCTCGCGCGGCGTGACCCGGTTGGTCAGGATGAGGGCGATCACCGCGGCGGAAAATGAAATATGCACCGGCGCCAGATTTAAGGCGGTGGCCGCTATCGCCGCGGCGAAGATGGCGATCGGCAACCACAACTGGCGCGGCCGGCCCAGCGACAGACCGCGCTCGGCCAGGGGGAGACAGCCTAAGGTGGCGACGATGTCGTGTAGCGCTTCGGCCTCGCCTTGCAGCATCAACACGTCGCCGGCCTGAAAACGTACCGTCGCCAGGCGTTCGCGCACCGGCTGACCTTGCCGCGCCAGCGCGATTAGAGCGGCGCCGTGGCGGCGGCGCAGATGGAGCATTTGCGCCGAGCGCCCCTCGATGCGCGCGCCCGGCACCACCACAGCTTCGATCAGGCCGACTTCGTCGGAGCGCAGATTTTCATCGCTCAGTTCCGGTTCGCTTGCCAATACCAGGCCATTACCGGTAACCAGCTTGTCGAGGACTTCCGGGTCGGTTCGGATCAGCAGCCGGTCGTCGGCCCGCAGAACACGCTCGCGCAGATGGTGCAGCATGCGGGTGTCGCCGCGGATCAAACCGACGACGATCGAGCGGTCGTCGCTGCGATGTTCCAATTGGGCGACCGACTGGCCGATCAGCTCGGAGTCTTCGGGGACGCGGGCCTCGGCGATGTAGTCGCGCACTTCGAAAAGGTCGGCGGCCGATTTACGGCCCTCGCGGTCGCGCGGGATCAACCGCCAGCCGATGGTGACGACGAAGAGCAGGCCGATGACGGCAACCGGCGCGCCGACCGGGGCGAAGTCGAACAAGCCGAAAGGCTCGCCGGTGACGTCGGCGCGGTAGGTGGCGATGATGATATTGGGCGGCGTGCCGATCAGCGTTATCAGACCGCCGAGGATCGAGCCGAACGACAACGGCATCAACAGCGCCGCCGGCTTTCCGCCGAGCCGCAGCGCCAGGGGCATCAGCAGGGCCAGCGCGCCGACATTGTTCATGAACGCCGACAAGATGGCGCCGAGCCCGGACAAGGTGCCGATCTGGGTGGTTTCGCTGTGCGCGGCGCGGATCAGAATGTCGGCAAGATGGTCGATGATGCCCGAGGCTTGCAGGGCGCGACTGATCACCAGGACGGTGGCCACGGTGACTACCGCCGGGTGGCCGAAGCCGGCGAAGGCGTCGGCCGACGGCACCACGCCGGCGACCACGGCGGCGATCAGGGCGGTGAACGCCACCACGTCATAGCGCCAGCGGCCCCACAGGAAAAACACCATGGCGAGGCCGAGGATGGCGAAGATGATAATTTGGTCGGCGGTCATTGTTTATCGCCGGGCAGAAAAAAGAAGGGCGGCAACGGCTGCCTGCCGTTGCCGCCTAGATGTACATACTGTCAGGGAGGAGAAAACAAACTGATACGCGTTTATTCAAATGCCTCTTCCCAACTGCCGCGGGTGGCGGCCTTGGAATATTCGGTTGACCGGTTCTCGAAGAAATTGGCGTGCTCGACGCCGTTGAGCATTTCCTCCATCCACGGCAGGGGGTTCTTTTCAAGACGATAGACCGGCTGCAGGCCAAGCTGCATCAACCGGCGGTCGGCGATGTAGCGGATATATTGTTTGACCTCGCGGGCCTCCAGCCCTTCGATGCTGCCCAACTCGAACGCCAGGTCGATGAAGGCATCTTCATGGGTCACCACGGTTTCGCAGCTCACATAAAGGTCGTGCTTTAATTCCTCGTTCCAGACTTCCGGGTTTTCGTCGACGAAGGTGCGGAACAGCTTGATGATCGAGGCCGTGTGCAGGCTCTCGTCGCGCACCGACCAGGTGACGATCTGGCCCATGCCCTTCATCTTATTGAAGCGTGGGAAGTTCATCAGGATGGCGAAGCTGGCGAACAGTTGCAGGCCTTCGGTAAAGGCGCCGAACATGGCCAATGTCTTGGCGATGTTCTCCTTGGTATCGACATTGAACTCCTGCAGATAGTCGTACTTGTCTTTCATCTGCTGGTATTTGAGGAACGCCGAATATTCGCTCTCGGGGATACCGATGGTGTCGAGCAGGTGCGAGTAGGCGGCGATGTGCACGGTCTCGATATTGGAGAAGGCCGACAGCATCATCTGAATTTCGGTCGGTTTGAACACCTGGGAATAATGCTTCATGTAGCAATTATTCACTTCCACATCCGACTGGGTGAAGAAGCGGAAAATGTGGGTTAGCAGATTGCGCTCGCCAGGGGTCAGGGTGCGGTGCCAGTCCTTGACGTCGTCTGCCAAGGGCACCTCTTCGGGCAACCAATGGACGCGCTGCTGCTGCAGCCAGGCGTCATAGGCCCAGGGGTACTTAAATGGCTTGTACTGAACGCGTTCTTCTAACAATGACATCGTCTTAGTCCTTACGGCCTTATTACTGGCAGGCCAGGCATTCTTCGTAATCGTTGCGGCTGGCGGCGGCGCGGTCGGCCTCTTCGTCACCGGTGATGGCTACCATCGGCGAGGCCGCCACGCTTTCCGAACGCTGCAGCGATTTCGAGCGGCAGTAGTAAAGGCTCTTCACGCCCTTCTTCCAGGCTTGGAAATGGATCTGGTGCAGGTCGCGCTTGTGCACATCGGCGGCTAGGAAGACGTTGAGCGACTGCGATTGGCACACCTGACTGGCGCGGTCGGCGGCCAGATCGATGACCCAGCGCTGATCGATCTCGAACGCCGTCTTGAACACCGCCTTTTCGTCGTCGGTGAGGAAATCGAGCTGCTGCACCGAGCCTTCGTGGGCGATGATCGACGACCACACTTCGTCAGTGTCCTTACCTTTTTCAGCGAGCAGACGGGTCAGAGCTTTCGAGCGCACGTTGAACGACCCCGACAGGGTTTTGTGGGTGAAGCTGTTGGCGGCAATCGGCTCGATGCCCGGCGAGGAACCGCCGCAGATGATCGAGATCGATGCGGTCGGCGCGATCGCCGTCTTGTTCGAGAACCGCTCCATGATGCCGTAATCTTCGGCATCGGGGCAGGCGCCGCGTTCTTCGGCCAAGGCGACCGACGCGGCATCGACTCCAACCTTAATGTGGCGGAACATCTTATGGTTCCAACCCTTTGCAATTGCTGACTCAAATGGCACCATCTGATCCTGCAAAAACGAGTGGAAACCCATCACGCCGAGGCCGACCGAGCGTTCGCGCATGGCCGCATAGGTCGCCCGGGCGAACGAATCCGCCGCGTTGTCGATGAAGTCCTGCAGCACATTGTCGAGGAAGCGCATGATGTCCTCGATGAATGTCGGATGGTCTTTCCATTCGACGAACTTTTCCAGGTTGAGCGAGGACAGGCAGCACACCGCGGTGCGTTCGTTGCCATGGTGGTCGGTGCCCGTGGGCAGGGTAATCTCGGAGCACAGGTTCGAGGTTTTAACCGTCAGACCGGCCAGCTTGTGATGCTCGGGAATACTCTTATTCACCGTGTCGGAGAAGACAATATAGGGTTCGCCGGTTTCGACCCGGGCGGTCAGGATGCGGATCCACAGCGAGCGGGCCGACACGCGGGCGATCGGCGCTCTGTCCTTGGGGCTGACCAGCGCCCATTCTTCGTCGGCTTCGACCGCGCGCATGAAATCGTCGGTAATCAGCACGCCATGGTGCAGGTTGGGCGCCTTGCGGTTTGGGTCGCCGCCGGTGGGCCGGCGCATCTCAATGAATTCCTCGATCTCGGGATGCCATATGGGCAAATAGACGGCGGCCGAACCGCGGCGCAGCGAGCCCTGACTGATCGCCAGGGTCAGCGAATCCATCACCCGAATGAACGGCACCACGCCCGAGGTCTTGCCGTTACGCCCGACCTGTTCGCCGATCGAGCGCAGATTGCCCCAATAGCTGCCGATGCCGCCGCCGCGGGCGGCGAGCCAGACATTTTCGTTCCATAAATCGACGATGCCTTCGAGCGAATCGGAGGCCTCGTTCAGAAAACACGAAATCGGAAGGCCCCGTTTGGTGCCGCCGTTCGACAGAACCGGCGTCGCCGGCATGAACCAGAGGTCGGAAATATAGTTATAGATGCGTTGGGCATGGGCCGAATCGTCGCCGTAATGGGTCGCGACTCGGGCGAACAGCTTTTGCGGCTCGCCGGCTTCCTCGGGCAGCAGGTAGCGATCTTCCAGCGTTCCCTTGCCGAAAGCGGTCAAATTGGCGTCGCGCGACGGGTCGATAACGATGCGCACGCGGTCTGTCTGATAGACATTGGCCGTGTCGCCATCTTTACCGGCCAGATCGTTTTCCACGGGCGTGGCAGGGTCGTCGAATAGGGACGGCTGTTCGTTTTGCGTCGATTCGATTGGGATGTCGGCCGGGGTCGCAATCGGAGTCTCGACAGGGGTCAATTCCGCCGCCTCTGCAGTTACAAACACTTTATCCACAGTGTCTTCTTCAGCCAAAATGCCCACAGACCCATCCATACGTAATGCCCCCTTTAAACCGGTAACCAGGTCGTCCACATGCTGTGGGTAATTTCCTGGGGATAGCCGGGAAAATTCTACAACATGTAGTCGCGAGGAGTGAGTTTAACACTAAATATTGACCTGCTGTCACCGTGAACAATACGAGAACATCATACTCATTTGCAGATTTTCGTCAATCTAATCGAAGTCGAATCGGGGTGAAAATTGGCGCAAGCCAATAGTTTGCTCAGCGATACGGTAAATTTTCTCTATATTGTATGCTGCTGCGCCCCGACCCCAATATTTTGTATTAGAACCCGCTTATTTTACGCTATTGTCCGCTTATGTGCGGACGCTTTGGACTAAGTCATACCTGGACCGATATTTTCGCGGCCTACACGCTGGTTTCGACTCCGTTGAACCTGCAGCCGCGCTTCAACATTGCGCCAACCCAGCCCATCATCGCGATCACCGCGCCCGGCGAGGGGGGCAACGGGGCAACATTCTTTCAGTGGGGCTTGGTGCCGTCCTGGGCCAAGGATATCTCCATCGGGTCCAAGATGATCAATGCCAGGGCGGAAACTGTGGGCGAGAAGCCCGCCTTCCGCGCCGCCTTTCGCCGCCGGCGCTGCCTCATCCCCGTCAGCGGGTTCTACGAGTGGCAAGCGCAGCCGGGAGGACCCAAGCAGCCGTTCTGGATTTCCGCCGCCGATGGCGGCCTGCTCACCTTCGCCGGGCTGTGGGAGAGTTGGATGTCGCCCGACGGCGACGAATTACAGACCGCAACGATCATCACCACCACCGCCAACGAGGCGCTCGCCCCCTTACATGCGCGCATGCCGGTGATCCTGGCGCCGGCCGATTTCGACGCCTGGCTGGACGTACGCGACGAAACCGATACCGAAGCCGCCAGCGCACTTCTGCGCCCCGCCCCCGCCGAAATCACCACCGCATGGCCGGTATCGACGCTGGTCAATAACGTGCGCAACGACGAGGCGAGCCTGGTGGAGCCGGTCGATCCGCCTTCCGACGGCGATGCGGCTGCAGCCCCGCCACGCGGCGGCCAGGGCGATTTGTTTTCGCGCTAATAGGCGCGCCCCGATTCGGATCACAAGTACGAGCGCGAACGTGGACCGGGAATCGGCGAAGGCTTATTGTTATCCGCGCCATACAAATGCTGGCTAAAAATTCAGGGAGAAAAACGTTGAAACTTTATCAAAGCCCGGTTTCGACAACCTGCCGTCCGATTATGATGTTCATCGCCGACGAGGGGTTGGACGTTGAGCAGCAGATTGTCGATATTATGAGCGGCGAGCATTACGGCGAGGCGTTCACCAAAATCAATCCGAACAATTTCGTGCCGGTGCTGGAAGATGGCGATTTCCGGCTTATGGAAAGCTCTGCCATTCTGAAATATCTGGCCTAAAAATCAGGTTCGGCGGCCTATCCAACGGACCTGCAGGCCCGGGCGCGGGTCAATGAGACCATGGACTGGTTCAACACCAGTTTTTATCGCTCGTTCGCCTACGGTTTGGTGTACCCGCAGATCCTCGATCACTGCAAATTACCCGATGACGCGGCGCAAAAAGTGCAGGTCGCCGCGGGCAAGGCGCAGGCGGAACGTTTTCTCGGTGTCCTGAACGACCATATCTTGGGGCAGGGCGCGCCGTGGATGTGCGGCGAGACGATGACGCTGGCCGATTATTTCGCCTCCGGTGTAATTTCAGTCGGCGAGGTGATCGGTTGCACGTTCGAGGCCTATCCCAATGTCCGCGCCTGGTACGACCGCATCCAGGCACTGCCCAATTGGCAATCGGCCAATGGCGGCGTGTACCAATGGGCGAAATTCGCCGAGGGACCGGAATATCTGGTGGTCTAGCCCGGCGGAATAGGCCAGGGCGAAGAATGGTGGGCGCGACAGGGATTGAACCTGTGACCCCTGCCGTGTGAAGGCAGTGCTCTCCCGCTGAGCTACGCGCCCGCCTAGTGGCGGATAACCGCGCGTCTATAGGGTGGGCCGATCGTGCGAGTCAAGCGTGGCCGTAGGGGCCAAGCTGTTGAAAACGCGCGCCTGTGCTATAATGGCTGCGATGCACATGACGCTCCGAAACGCCGCCCTGGCCGCCCCTCTGGCCGCCGCCTTGCTCGTCGTCCTCGCGACACCGTCTGCGGCAGATAAGCTGGCCCCGACCGAAAGCGCCGCGGTGCCCCCGGCCGCCACGCTGGCCGGCGACGGGTTTCGCCTGTCCTACGATGTCTACAAAAGCGGGTTTCGGGCGCTGTCGCTTGATTTCGATGTGGCTCTCGACGGGGATGGTTACCGCACCGATGCGCGCCTCGAATCCGCCGGCATTATTGGGTTGTTGTTCGCGTGGCGGCTCGATGCGGTCAGTAAAGGCCAGATGCAAAACGCCAGCGTGGTGCCCCAGGATCACCGCTTCGCCAATCACTGGCGCGGGCGGGTGCGCACGGTCGAGATTGGCTATGAGGCGGGGGTGCCGTCACAGGTTCGCGCCGAACCGCCTTACGGCGAGGACGCAAAGCGCGCCGTCTCGGCCGATCTGTTGCCCGGCGCCGTCGATCCCATGAGCGCGGTCACCGCCATCGTACTGGAAAACGCGACCGGCGCCCTCTGCCGGCCGACCACCGCCGTTTATGACGGCCGCCGCCGCTACGACGCCCAGCTGACGCCCCTGGGCGCCAAGATATTGAAAGCCAGCAACTATGCCCCCTATGCCGGACCGGCCGAAGGCTGCCGGTTGAACTTCCAGCGCATCGCCGGGTTCAAGGAAGGCGACGATCGCATGCAGAAGATGAGCATCGATATCTGGCTGGCGGATGTCGGCGCCGGTCGTGGCAAGGTGCCGGTGCGCCTCGAACTCAATACCCCCTGGGGCGTCGGCTTTGCCCATCTCGTGCGGGCCCACGGCAGCGGCGATAAACTGGTATTCGGCGACGCCGGCGAATAAGGCCGCGCCGGCTTCTGCAACAATCCAGAATAATTAGTGACTTGGCCCGGTTCGCGTGGCTGTGGCAGTGTGCGGCGATCCGGTTTTGAGTAGTTTTGCGCCCCGCCGGGAGGCCCGTAGAAGCCATCTGAATGCACGCCGATGCCTGACATGCCTGTTGCCGCTCTCGTTCTCGCTGCCGGTCTCGGCACGCGCATGGAATCCGAGCACCCCAAGGTGATGCACCAGCTTGCCGGGCGGCCGATGGTGGCGCATTTGCTCGAGACCGTCGAGGCGCTGACGCCGGAGCGGGTCGCCGTCGTGGTCGGCCCGGGCATGAGCGAGCTTGCCGCGGTTGTGGCGCCCCATTTGGTGTGTGTGCAACACAAACGCTTGGGCACCGGAGACGCGGTGAAGGCGGGGCAGGCGAGCCTGGAAGATTTCACCGGCCCGGTTCTGGTGCTCTATGGCGATACCCCGCTGGTCAGCGAGGCGACCATGCGCGCGGCTGCCACCGCCTGCGCGGCGGGCGCGGCGGTGGTCGTTGTTGGATTCAGGCCCGTGGACAGTGGGGATTATGGCCGGTTGGTGACCGACGATACCGGCGCGTTGATCGGCATTGTCGAGGCCAAGGAGGCCAGCCCCGCACAGCTGGAAATCGGCTTGTGTAATTCCGGCCTCATGGCGATTTCGGGCCAGCATTTGTCTGGCCTGCTCGCGGGCCTTAATAACGACAATATCAAGGGCGAATATTATCTGACCGATATCGTGGCGATGGCCCATGGCGCTGGGTTGCAAACGGCGGTCGTCGAAGCAGGGGAAGCTGAGCTTATGGGGATTAACAAACGCTCCGAACTGGCCGCTGCGGAAGCCATCGTACAGAACGAACTGCGGACCCGCGCGATGGACGAAGGCGCCACGCTGGTCGACCCATCGACGGTCTGGCTGGCCCACGATACGAAGCTGGGCCGCGACGTGACGATCCACCCCAACGTGGTCTTCGGGCCCGGGGTGAGGGTTGGCGACAATGTGGAGATCAAATCCTTCAGCCATCTGGAAGGGGCGAGCGTGGCGGCGGGCGCTGTCATCGGGCCGTTCGCGCGGCTGCGGCCGGGCGCCGAGATCGGCACCGGCGCGCGGGTCGGCAATTTCGTCGAGATCAAGGAAGCGGTGCTGGGGGCCGGGGCCAAGGCCAACCATTTGAGCTATATCGGCGACGCCACGGTCGGCGCCGGGGCCAATATCGGCGCCGGCACCATCACCTGTAACTATGACGGTTTCGACAAGCACCAGACGGTTATCGGCGCCAACGCCTTCATCGGCTCGAACACCGCGCTGGTGGCGCCGGTGACCATTGGCGATGGCGCCATCGTCGCCGCCGGCAGCACCATCGGCCGCGACGTTGCCGCCGATGCGCTGGCCATCGAGCGCGCGCCCCA